>NZ_CP102770.1:9937500-9950000 GCF_038561935.1 Myxococcus stipitatus
CTGGTCCGCGCGAGGAGGAGGCGAGGCCCCCAGCGCGAGCCTTCGCCTCTTCTGCATCCCTCCCACTGGAGACACCCTGGTCGAGCTACGAGGTGAGGCCTCCTGCCCTCGCGGCCATCAGCTTGGCTTCGGCGCCGGAACCACCAGCCCCCCTGTGATGCTCATGCTGTCCGTTCGCGGCGATGGGCTCTCGGAGGAGAAGGGGCCCTTTCTCGTCAAGGCCTCCCCAGGTCAGGAGGAACTCCTCTCGTCCACGACACAGTTGAACCTCTCCGGGGGAACCCAGGTCGAAGTGGTGGCGAGCTTCGCCCCACGCGAGGAGGCCGCGCGTCGTGGACTGCGTGAGGCGAATCCAGGCGTGGTGATACTGCGACGACACGTGGCGGTCTCCACGGCTCCCTAGGCTGGGTGCTATAGCGGCGCGCATGACGTTGCATGGATGGGGATGGCTCGCGGCCTTGGGCCTCCTGCTGTTTGGCGTCTCTCGCGACGCCTTCGCCCGTGAGCCTGTCCGCCGAGCGCTCGTGGTGGCCTTCAACGGCACCGAGAACCCCAAGCGTCCTCCCCTCCAGTACGCGGATGACGATGGCCTGCTGTGGATGGATGTCCTGACACGGCTGGGCTTCGAGACGCAGCTCCTCACCGTGGCGGACTCGGACACCGCTCGCCGACGCCCTCCCCTGCTGGACCGAGCCGTCCCTCCAACCAGCACGGCCCTCGCCACGGCGGTCTCACGCATCGCCCAGGCCAATCGCGCGGACCGCGACGCCGGCCGCTCGACAGAGGTGATGGTGGTGTACGTCGGGCACGGCGACATCGCCGAAGACGGCCATGCCTTCCTCACCCTCCTGGACCGGGACCTCGACGCGTCGGCGCTGTACTCGAGGGTCATCGACGCGCTCGAGGCTGACTTCATCCACCTGCTCGTGGATGCCTGCCATGCCTCAGGAGTCATCGGGAGTCGTGGTGAGCTGGACCCCAAGGCCCTGCGCCGGCTCCAGGGGATGCTCGAGAGAAAGGAGCTCGAGCGCCGCCCCCACGTGGGCGTGGCCTTCGCGGAGAGCGACACCGGGCAGACGCACGAATGGTCGCGGTGGCGCGCGGGGGTCTTCAGCCATCTGGCCCGCTCGGCCCTGCTCGGCGGTGCGGACATCAACGGCGACGAGCGCATCGAGTACAGCGAGCTCCAGGCCTTTGTCTCCGCGGCACTCGCGGGGCTCGAGAACGCACCGTCCTCGCTCACCATCCACACCACCCCTCCCGCCCAGGCTCCACGCCGCCCGCTCCGCACCCTGCCCCCTTCGGGTCCGGCCCTGACGCTCGCCCCCACGCGTGCGCGGCTCCGTCTGTCCATCGAGGACTCGGGGGGCACGCGGCTGGTGGATGTTCATCGTGCCTCGGGCGAGCGCCTGCGACTGGTTCTCCCCACCCGAGAGCGGTACTGGGTGCGAACTCCCGACGGTGAAGCGAGCCTGTCCCGAGCGGAGCTCGAGGCGGGGATGCCCGCGCTCAATCCGCTGGAGCTCGGCGACCGAGGCCCCGTCGCGGAACGCTTCCGCGAGGGACTGTTCCGCGTCCCCTTCGGCCGAGCCTTCTATGAAGGGTTCGCCACCACGTCCGGAATCGTTCCGGTGGAGCTGCCCGCCTCCGCCGAGCCGCTGCCGGAGGACAGGGTGCACGCCCCCTCAGCGCAGGAGGCAAATGCGCCCCCTGCATGGGAGCTCGGAGCCAGCCTGAGCCGTGCGCCCCTGGGCGCCGGAGCCTGGGCGATGGGGGTGACCGGCGCCTGGCGGGCGGGACTCTTCCCCTGGCGCCCGGGGGTCCAGGTCGCCTACGGCATCGCGCCTCGCTCATGGCTCAACGGGGGGACGCTCCACCGGATCTCCGTCCTAGGAACCTTGGGATGGGAGACACCCCGTCCCTTGAGCGCCACCGCGGAGCTCGGCGCGGGCTGGACGCTCCTGGGCGTCACCGCTCCCTGGGGGCACCAGGCCGACCTGGGTGTGCTGACCGGGCGTGCCGCCGCCGGCCTTCGGTTCCCCTTCCAAGGGCTGACATGGCGCGCCCAGGCCCACCTCTTGGCCGAGTGGGCGACGAGGGATGGAGCCCGGCAGTGGAACCTGTCCCCCGGCGCCACGCTGACTGTCGCCCTCTGACCGAAAAATCTTCGCCAGGCCGAACCGCGACTTCCGTAGGGGGAAAACAGTGCGCCACCCGTCTCCACCCACCGCCCCGCCGTACACAGCCATGCTCTGTGTCTGGCTGCTCGTGCTCAGCGGCGCGGCCTGCACGCGAATCGAGACGGGCGTCGTCATGGGACGCGTGGTGTCGGCGATGGAGTTCGATGACGGCGCCACCGCCGTCGCGATGAGCAGGCCCCCTGTCGCGATTCGCGGAGCGACGTGCCTCCTCGAAGGCGCGCAGAAGCGCGCGGTGACGAATGAAGCCGGACGCTTCCGTTTCCAGGGGCTCGCGGACGGCACCTACGTCCTGCACTGCAAGCACGCCACGCCTCGAGGAGCCTTCGCGCTGCTCCTCACGGTCGACGTCCCATCCACCGCACAGGGCGGCGGCGTCGTCGACGTGAAGGACGTGGAGCTCACACGCACGGGCAACCTGAAGGGAGGCGCGAGCCTGGCGAATCAGACGGATGCCTCGGGTATCTCGGTCCATATCCTGGGCACCTCACTGCTCGTCCAGACCAATGCCCAAGGCGAGTGGCTCCTCCAAGATGTGGCCGCGGGCACCCATGCGGTGCGGTTCGAGAAGGACGGCTACCTGCCGTTGACAGTGGAGGTCTCGCTGGAGCCGGAAGAGACAGTGCTCCTCGCCGCGCAGACACTCCAACCCGCGCTGCTGGACGCGCCTTACATCCGCATCAACAACGGAGCCCGAGCCACCACCTCACGGACCGTCGAGGTCTCACTCGAAGGCGCGGGGAGCACCTCGCACTATCTCTTGTCCGAAGACCCCGAGTTCACGGGCGCGACCTTGCGTGAGCTGACCGCGACCACTCAGTGGACCTTCACGGATGATGGGCCTCGTACGCTTTACGCCCGGTTCTCTCCCGGACAAGGACTGTTCGGGCCCACCGTGACGGCCTCCATCCTCGTGGACACCACCCCTCCGGAGAATGCACGGGTGCTGGTCAACAACGGCTCGACTCGAGTGACCTCTCGCGAGGTCCTCCTGACGCTCTCCGCCTCGGACAGGGACTCCAGCGTGGCCGAGATGAAGGTGGGCCACGACTCGACGCTCGCGGGAGCCATGTGGGAGCCGTTCACGAGCTCTCGTGCATGGACACTGTCCTCGGAGACTGTCCCCGCCCGCGTCTTCGCGAAGTTTCGAGACTCCCTGGGCAACGAGATGTCGGAGCCCGTGTCCGCCACCGTGACGGTGGGCGAGGAAACCCAGGTCTCCGGCGTCCTGCCCCCCGACACGCGATGGACCCTGACGCGCAGCCCCTATGTCGTCATGGGGGACGTGTTCGTGCCGAACGGCGGCACGCTCACCATCGACCCCGGCGTACAGGTGCTTTTCCGAGGAGGAACCAGCCTCACGGTGCAGGGCGAGCTCATCGCACGCGGCACCGCCGAGGCCCCCATCCTCTTTGGCTCGGACCTGCCCTCGCCTGGCCCAGGGGACTGGATGGGGCTCGTCTTCGAGGGGACCAGTGTCGACGCGGTCCTGGACGGCGCGGGAGAGTACCTCTCCGGCAGCGTGCTCGAGCACACGGAGATTCGACACAGCGGCGCCGGCATCTCCATTGTCGACAGTGCGCCCCTGGTGAGCCTCAATCACATCCATCACCACGGCCCCGGGAGCGCGGCGCTCACGCTGGAGCACTCACGATCTCTCGTGCGCGACAACCTCATCGAGCACAACACCACCCGGCAGGCGCTCCTGGTCTACGCCTGTGACAGCCGGCTCATCCGGAACACCCTCCAGGACAACATCATCGGCCTCGTCCTTCATGCGAACGACATCCTGCAGTGCCCGGAAGGCGCGGCACCCGCCACGGTCGAGCGCAATCAATTCCTGCGCAACAGCAGCGCCGCCATTCGGGTCCTCAGCGGGGACGCGCATCTGCGGTTCAACACGCTGCGCGGCAACTTCAGGAACGCGGGCCCGGAGTGGGTGGGCTCGGGGACGGCCATGAGCATCAGCGTGGGGAACGTGGTCCTGGAGAACAACCTCATCACGGACAACCGAGGCCCCGCGGGGCGCAGCTCCGCCATCTCCCTCTTCTCCGGCTCGATGCAGGCCCGCTTCAACACCTTCACCAACCTCACGAACCAGGAGATTCTCCTCGACGGCCCCGCCTCGGAGCTCACCGTGTCCGCGAGCGAGAACTACTGGGGGACTCTCGACGAGGCCGCCGTGCGCGCCCGTATCTGGGACGCAGAGGACAACCCCAGGCACCCCAGCGTGAACATCACGCCCCTTCTCTCCTCTCCGCATCCAGACACTGGAGCGAACTGAGCAGGACCTGGCCGTCGCCAGGATGTCGTCGCGGTACGTCTCGACTCACCGCAGTCCTAGAACCTCATGAATACACAACAACGATTTCGCCGTTGGCGAAGCGTGCTGGCTTTGTGCGCGCTCTCGTCCATCGCCGGTGTGACTTCTTTCCTGGGCGGCTGCAGGCCCGATGATGAACAGACCTCGACGCCCACGCCCGCGAGTGGCTCGGCCACCTCGGTGCCCCCGGAGCTGCGACGCGCCTTCATCGAGACACGCCAGCGTGAAGCCGGCCCGGCCTACGCGCTCCAGAAGCAAGGCGGCCGTGTGTCGGGACACAACGAGGCCCTTGCGCAAGGAGTCCTCGTCGATGAGTCCGGCCTGGCGCTGAGTGGCGGTGTGGCGGGGCCCCTGCGGATGGGGCTTGGTCGATGGGGATGTCTCGGAGAGGAGCAGACCGCGGAACCGGGACACGTCTCGACGGGCGCGCAAAACGAGGCCCGTATCACCCGAGGCGATATCACCGAGTGGTACCTCAACGGCCCCATGGGCGTGGAGCAGGGCTTCGACGTCGAGCGACGGCCGCGGGCCTGCGAGAGCGGACAGCTCGCACTGGTCATGGACACCGACGGGGCTCCGGTGGCCGTGGATGCGGCGGGAGGCCGTGTGACGCTGGGCTGCTCGACGGCCGAGCCGCATCATGTGTTGACGGACCTGTTCACCGTGGACGCACGCGGAGCGGCGCTGGCGACACGTTTCGAGCGCACTCCACAGGGCGAGCTGGCGATTGTCGTGGACGTTCGAGACGCGGTCTTCCCCGTGCGCATCGACCCGCTCGTCTGGGTCGAGGAGGCGCGGCTGACTCCGACCCGCGAGCAGGACGAGCGCGCGAACGCATTGTTCGGCAGCAGTGTCGCCATCTCCGGCAACACGGCCATCGTCGGAGTGCCGAGCGACAGCACTCGCGGCTTCGTCCAGGACGGCAGTGCCTATGTCTTCTTCCGCAGGGGCGACACCTGGGGAGTCCAGCAGAAGCTGACGGGCACCTTCTCGCAGAACTTCGATGGCTTCGGTACCAGCGTTGCTATCTCCGGCGACCTCATCATCGTCGGTGCGCCAAACTGCCGCCCGACGGGGCAGAGCATCTCCCCGGGCTGTGTCTACATCTTCGACCGCGTCGGGGCGGAGTGGCAGCCGCCTCGTCAATTCTTCGCGGAGACACTGCTCTCGGGCCGCTTCGGCGCAAGCGTCGCGATTGATGGCTCCACGGCGGTTGTCGGCGCCCCCGATGCTCGGACGGGCGGTCGAGCCTTCGTCTTCGTGCGTGCGAGCAATGGCGCCTGGAGCGAGCAGCAGGAACTGGCCGCCAGCGACGCTGCCGCGAACGACTCGTTCGGCTTGAGTGTCGCCCTCTCCGGGAACACGGTCCTCGTCGGCATCCCCTTCGATGACAACCCGCGGGGCACCGACGCGGGGAGCGCCGATGTCTTCGTCCGCTCTGGCACCACCTGGAGCTTCCAGCAGCGCCTGACGGCCGAGGATGGCGCGAGCCACGATGCCTTCGGCGAGCGCGTGGCCCTGGATGGCGACACGGCCGTCATCGGCGTGCCCAATGATTCCATCTCTGGAGCCTCGGCCATCGGCAGTGCACATGTCTTCGTGCGCTCGGGGAGCACATGGAGCCATCAGCAGCGACTGGCGAACGATGACCTCGGCTACACGAATGACCGGTTCGGCAGTGCGATTTCGCTCTCGGGGAACACCCTCGTCATCGGGGTGATGGGCTGGGACGCGGGAGCGGAGCGGCTCGATAACACCGGCGGCGCGTTCGTCTACATCCGAGCGGGCTCACAGTGGAAGCGACAGACCTTCTGGAGGCCCACCATGCATCCCACCCTCACGGGGGCGGGGACAAGCGCGGCGGTCTCCGGTGAGGTCGCGTTCCTGGGCGTGCCCAATCGAGGCACCGCCACGGGCGCCAACGTGGGGAGTGTCTTCGTCCTCCAACGCGAGGGAACCGCGTGGAGCAACACACAGGAGCTCACCGCCACCGACGATGGACTGCGGGACGGATTTGGCAATGCCGTGGCCGTCCAGGGCGACACGGCGGTCATCGGCGCACCCTTCGATTCAACGAAACATCTGGTTCGCACGAAGTTGGGGAGCGCCTATGTCTTCACACGCTCGGGGCACACGTGGAGCCTCCAGCAAAAGCTGACACTGCCCTCGGACGATGCCGAGGGCTCCGACGGCTTTGGCTCGAGCGTGGCGCTGTCCGGCAACACGGTCCTCATCGGCGCGCCGACACAGCGAATCTCCAGCGCGGCGCTCAATGCCGGAAGCGTCTACGTCTTCGTACGCGACGGCAGCACCTGGTCTCTTCAGCAGCGGCTCCGTGCAGCCGGCTCGGACCGAGCAGCGGAGGACCGCTTCGGTCGAAGCGTGGCGCTCGAGGGGGACTTCGCGCTGATTGGGGCTCCGGGTGATGACACCTCGAGCCTCACGGATGTGGGGAGCGTCTACTCCTTCGTTCGCTCGGGCAGTTCGTGGAGCCTCTCCGCGAAGCTGAATGCTCCGGACCTGGCCGCGGGCGACGGCTTCGGCGGGAGCGTGGCGCTATCGATGGGGAGCGCGGTCATTGGCGCGAGCACCAAGGACTCGGGGACGGTGGCCAACACAGGCAAGGCCTATGTGTATGTCCGTCAGCCCTCGGGCGTGTGGCAGCACCAGCAGGGGCTGGTGGCGAACGACGCCGCCGCGGAAGACCTCTTCGGCGGCACCGTCGCCATCGACGACCAGACCCTCGTGGTCGGCGCGCTGGGAGACGACCATGGCATCCGGACCGAGGCAGGGAGCGCCTACGTCTTCGTCCGAGATGGAGCCACGTGGACCTTCCAGGCCAAGCTGTTGGATTCCACGGGGCAGACTCGGGACTCCTTCGGCCGAGGCCTGGCCATCTCGGGGAACACGATTGCTGCCGGCGCCGTGGGCATCGACACGCCCACCAGCAGCAACGTTGGCGGGGCCTATGTATACACACGCACCGGAAGCACATGGAACCTGCAGAGGAAGCTCCTCCCGGCGGACGGTGACGCCGGGGACTTCTTCGGCATGGGCCTGGCGCTCGAGGGCACCACGATGCTCGTGGGCATCTCCGCGGACGACGTGTTCAGCGCGGAGGAAGGCTCCGTCGCGGTCTACCTGCTCGTCGACCACACCTGTGGGAACTCCCGCCTCGAGTATCCCGAGCGCTGCGATGACGGCGACCTTGCCTCCGGCGATGGCTGTTCCGCGACCTGTACGGTCGAAGCGGGCTGGTCTTGCACGGATGCGACAGGGGCGCTCTCGGTCTGCTCGGACATCAATGAGTGCGCGACGAACAACGGCGGATGCAGCTCGAACGCGACCTGCACCAACTCGCAGGGCAGCTATGCGTGTGCGTGCAAGCCGGGTTACTCGGGCAATGGCCAGCAGTGTGATGACATCAACGAGTGCGCGACGAACAATGGAGGATGCAGCTCGAACGCGACCTGCACGAACTCCGAGGGCAGCTTCTCCTGCGCATGCAAGCCGGGCTTCGAGGGCGACGGGCAGACGTGCATCGACGTGAACGAGTGTGCCGTGAACAACGGCGGATGCAGCCCGAATGGGACGTGCACGAACACCCCGGGCAGCTTCTCGTGTACGTGCAAGCCGGGCTACGTCGGCAATGGCTTGTCGTGTGAAGACATCAACGAGTGCAGCTTCAACAACGGAGGCTGTGCTTTCGAGCTTGCCGTCTGCACCAACACTCCGGGCAGTTTCGCTTGCGCGTGCAAGCCGGGCTACGCGGGCAATGGAGTCCAGTGCACTGACGTTGATGAGTGCGCCGTCAACAACGGTGGTTGTGGCTCTTCCGACTCGGCGGTCTGCACGAACACCCCAGGCAGCGTCTCCTGCGCGTGCAGGCCTGGCTACACGGGCGATGGAGTCCAGTGTGTCGACATCGACGAGTGCCTGGTGAACAACGGAGGGTGCGCGGCAAACGAGCTCTGCACCAACACGCCAGGAGGCAACATGTGCTCGTGCCCCACGGGCCCGGGAACGTGCTCACCCAGGCCCGATGCGGGGAGTGGAGGAGGCACCACGGACGGAGGTGCCCCCCCCGATGCGGGAGAGACGCCAGACGCTGGCGGCGGGACGGAGGATGGAGGCAGCGCTGATGGGGGAGGAACTCCTGACAGTGGAAGCAGCCCAGATGCCGGGGGAACTCCTGATGCAGGCGGAAACCCCAGGCCCGAGGAGCCAGGTTCGAGCGGGGGCAAGAGCTCGGGCTGCTCGGCGGGCGGTGGAGATTCGCCGCTCGGCACGGGCATCTTCTGGGCCCTGATGGTGCTCATCGGCATCACCCAGCGCCGGGTGCGGTTAGGAATGAAGTAGTCGCAATACCGGGGGAGGGGTCTGGCCGCTGCCGCCCCTCCCTCTTTCTTGTCTGTGAGCAGTTGCATCACTGAGGAGAAGCGCCGCTCGAGACGCGGGCGCCCCCTCTCAAGAACCGTGATCGGGTGTACTCACAGGGTCTGCCCGAATCAGCCTGAGTTTCTCTGTCTCAGCGCTCGAGTGCGAAGGGCCAGGGCACTGCTGACCAGGTTCTGTGCGAGTGATTGCGGCGTCGAAGAGTCGAAGTGATCAACGCCCAAGACACGCGGAAGCCTGAGATCGGAAGAGCTCAGCGCGGGATCCTGCCGGACGCCGCGAGGGCACACCAGGAGCTGGAGACCCGGGCGACGGTGGGGAAGGTGGTGCTGCGGGTGCCGTGAAGGCCGAGGAGGGGCGCACGCCTGGCGCGGCCTGGAGGTCATGCCCGGAAAAGAGAAAAGCCCCCGTCGCACGAGGCGACGAGGGCTTCTCAAAAAGAATCCGGCAGCGACCTACTCTCCCACGCGGTTTCCCGCGGAGTACCATCGGCTCTGGAGGGCTTAACTTCCGTGTTCGGGATGGGAACGGGTGTGACCCCTCCGACATTGCCACCGGAAAACAAGAGACAGTGCATACGAAGGGTAAGTTGCAGCATTCTGCGAGTACAAGCCTCGCTGTGCGTTAGTGTTTCTTCCGGGGGAATGCGTGGTGGCATTCCAGCCTCGGCCTTGGCCCCGAGTCCCTTACTCCCCTGTAGGGGGCGCGCAAGAGATAGGGGGAAGTAAGCCTCTCGACCAATTAGTACCGGTTAGCTCAACGCGTTACCGCGCTTACACACCCGGCCTATCAACGTCGTAGTCTTCGACGGGTCTTCAGGGGCTTGCGCCCGGGATACCTGGTCTTGAGGTCGGTTTCCCGCTTAGATGCTTTCAGCGGTTATCCAATCGGCACATGGCTACCCAGCGATGCCTCTGGCGAGACAACTGGTACACCAGCGGTGCCTCCAACCCGGTCCTCTCGTACTAAGGTCAGAGCCTCTCAAGTATCCTACGCCCACAGCAGATAGGGACCAAACTGTCTCACGACGTTTTGAACCCAGCTCGCGTACCGCTTTAATTGGCGAACAGCCAAACCCTTGGGACCTGCTCCAGCCCCAGGATGCGATGAGCCGACATCGAGGTGCCAAACCTCCCCGTCGATGTGAACTCTTGGGGGAGATAAGCCTGTTATCCCCGGAGTACCTTTTATCCGTTGAGCGATGGCCCTTCCATTCAGGACCACCGGATCACTATGACCTGCTTTCGCACCTGCTCGACGTGTCCGTCTCGCAGTCAAGCTCCCTTATGCCATTGCACTCGCCGCCCGGTTTCCAATCGGGCTGAGGGAACCATCGCGCGCCTCCGTTACTCTTTGGGAGGCGACCGCCCCAGTCAAACTACCCACCAGACAGTGTCCCAATCCCGGCTAACGGGACATGGTTAGACACCAGAAATCAACAGGGTGGTATTTCACCGTTGCCTCCACCGAACCTAGCGGCCCGGCTTCAAAGGCTCCCACCTATCCTACACAGTCAATCCCTAGTGTCACTGTCAAGTTATAGTAAAGGTTCACGGGGTCTTTCCGTCTTGCTGCGGGTAAACTGCATCGGCACAGCTATTTCAATTTCGCTGAGTCCCTCTCCGAGACAGCGCGGAAGTCGTTACTCCATTCGTGCAGGTCGGAACTTACCCGACAAGGAATTTCGCTACCTTAGGACCGTTATAGTTACGGCCGCCGTTTACTGGGGCTTCGGATCATCGCTTCGCCTTGCGGCTGACGAATCCCCTTAACCTTCCAGCACCGGGCAGGAGTCAGACCCTATACGTCGGCTTGTCGCCTTCGCAGAGTCCTGTGTTTTTGGTAAACAGTCGCTACCGCCATTTCTCTGCAACCTCTATCAGCTCCGGCTGTACGCCTTCACCTACCAGAGGCCCACCTTCTTCCGAAGTTACGGTGGAAATTTGCCTAGTTCCTTGGAGGAGAGTTCTCTCAAGCGCCTTAGGATTTTCTCCTCACCCACCTGTGTCGGTTTACGGTACGGACACCCTGCAAGCTCCCTACGGGACTTTTCTTGGAAGCAGAGCATCGACGACTTACCCCTTACGGGGCGCCATAAGGTCTCGAGGATAGCTGCCGCGCCTTTATTCGTACGCGACACCCCTACGCCTTTAGACTGACACAACCGCCGGTCAGCTCGTCTAGCTTTCTCCGTCCTCCCTTAGTTCAACGCTTGCAAGATGGCGCGGGAATATTAACCCGCTTTCCATCATCTACGCCTTTCGGCCTCGACTTAGGTTCCGGCTAACCCTGGGAAGATTAACTTGACCCAGGAAACCTTGGGTTTACGGCGAGGGGGTTTCTCACCCCCTTTATCGCTACTCATTTCGGCATCAGCACTCCCAGTCGCTCCAGCCGCCCTTCCGGTCGACCTTCGCTGCAACTGGGACGCTCCCCTACCGCCACACGCTTTACGTGTGACCCGAAGCTTCGGCACTAGTCTTGAGCCCCGTTACATTTTCGGCGCGGCCTGTCTTGACCAGTGAGCTATTACGCTTTCTTTAAAGGATGGCTGCTTCTAAGCCAACCTCCTGGTTGTCAATGACCTGCCACATCCTTTCTAGTGTTCACTTAGACTAGATTTGGGGGCCTTAGCTGTCGGTCTGGGTTATTCCCCTCTTGCCAATGGACGTTATCACCCACTGACTGCGTCCCGGATTAACAATTACTGGCATTCGGAGTTTGGTACGGTTTGGTAATCTGGTGAGACCCCTAGCCGTTCCAGTGCTCTACCTCCAGTATTGAATTGTCCGAGCCGATACCTAAATATCTTTCGGGGAGAACCAGCTATCACGGAGTTTGATTGGCCTTTCACCCCTACACACAGCTCATCTCAGAAATTTTCAACTTTCATGAGTTCGGTCCTCCATGCGGTGTTACCCGCACTTCAACCTGGCCATGTGTAGATCACCCCGCTTCGGGTTATAATACACGCAACTATTCGCCCTTTTAGGACTCGCTTTCGCTCCGGCTCCACCTATCGGCTTAGCCTCGCTACGTATATTAAGTCGCCGAATCATGATGCAAAAGGTACGCTCTCGCTCTGGCTTGCGCCGTAGAGCTCGAACTGCTTGTAGACATGCGGTTTCAGGTTCTTTGGACTCCCCTTGCCGGGGTTCTTTTCACCTTTCCCTCGCGGTACTAGTTCACTATCGGTCGCCAAGGAGTATTTAGCCTTACCGGATGGTCCCGGCTGATTCAGACAGGATTGCACGTGTCCCGTCTTACTTGGGTAACCCACTCAGCTCCAACCAGCTTTCGCGTACGCGGCTATCACGCTCTTTGGCGCCTCTTTCCAGAGGCTTCCGCTAGCCAGTCAAAGTCCTACCGTGGACCCACTACCCCGAAGCCACTTGCGTGACTCCGGTTTGGGCTTCTCCCATTTCGCTCGCCGCTACTTTGGGAATCACTCGTTGTTTTCTCTTCCTCAGGGTACTGAGATGTTTCACTTCCCCTGGTTAGCTCCATCCCACCTATGTATTCAGTGAGAGGTAACGCCGCTATTCGCAGCGCTGGGTTTCCCCATTCGGACATCTCCGGATCAA
>NZ_CP102770.1:9955000-10116394 GCF_038561935.1 Myxococcus stipitatus
ACTTGTCTCGCTTGGGGCGAGAGGCGCCTCGCTCCAGCTCCGAGAGCGCGTCGAGCCCCGTCATCAGGCCCTCCACGTCCTCCTCCCCCAGCCGCTCCAACACCTGCGCCTCCAGCAGCTCCAGGCGGCGGTGCACTCGGACCGCCAACGTCCGCCCCGGCCCCGTCAGCGACACCATGAAGGAGCGCCGGTCCTCCGGCCTCGACTCTCGCACCACCAGCCGCTTCGCCTCCAGCCGGTCCATGTAGCTGGTCAACGTGGAGCGCTTGTGCGCAAAGGCCGCGTGGAGCTCGCTCAGCGAGGTGTCCCCCGCCTCCAGCAGGTAGGCCAGCAGGTGAGCCTCCCCCTGGGAGAGCTCCAAGGGAGGCTCGGCGGACTCCAGGAACAAGCCGATGCGCTGGGTGGCCCGGTGGACTTCCAAGACAAATCGAAGCCGCTTCATCCCCTTCCACTAGCATTCCGGTTTCGGAGTTTCCGAAAACGGAGCAAGTACCCCTCAACGGGCAACGACCGCCGAGGGCCCGCTCCGGCACGGTGGTAGGGTCTCCGCCCGCTTCCTCGCGCGGACTCAGTGCCCCGAGGACTTCGCCTCGGCCGCCTTCGGCTTCTGCGGGCCGCGATACACCGTCAGCGTGTAATAGGAGCCCGTCACGTAGCCCGGCAGCTTCTTCGGGTTGAAGACGCTGGTGCTCGACACCATGCCTCCGAGGTAGCCCGCCGGCACCGCCACCAGCTTCAGCGAACACCCCGCCAGGACCAGCCCCGCCTCCGGCACGTCGTTGCTCACCACCTGGCACGTCCCAGAGGCCGTGAAGTCCCCCTCGGGCAGCTTGAAGCGGACATGCATGGGCAGCTGCTCTCCCGGCACCAGCCGGTTCGCCGCGGTGAGGCGGATACACGCCGTCGCCGCCCCCACGCTCCGCTCCCGCTCTCCCGGCTGAGCCACATAGAGGTTGGCCCCCAGCTTCACCGTCGTCTCGAACGGGGCGCCCGCGCACACCGCCGCGTCCGGGGGCTTCGCCGCGTCCTCCTGCGTGCGAAACCGATACACCTCCAGCTCCGCGCCCGCGCTCGCCTCGCGAGCCGCCGCCAGCACCACCAACGCGCCCAGCACCCTCACTCCCGCGTGCCACCGCGACATAGGTCCTCCCTCGAGTGTCTGTCTTCCCTCGAGCGCAGCGCCCCCCACGCCGCGCTCGCGAGCGGACTACTGCCAGGCCAGCGAATACTCGGAGTCGAGCGGGCCCGTCTTCCGGCCCTGCACCTGCACCTGCTTCCCGCCCACCGCCTCGATGACGGCCTGGAGCACACCCTCGTGGTAGGCGGGCGTCATGAAGTCGCGCTTCATGGTGAAGACACCACTCGTGTCTCCCGTCCACTTCACGCCGCGCTCGCCGTAGCTCACCGCCGCCCGGTAGCCCGAGTGCAGGTTGCCCACCATCCGCTTCGGGTTGTTCGACGCCAACAACAGCAACGTCTTCCCCGCCGCGGAGGACAGGAAGTCCGTCGTCGCCTGCACGCCCATCCGCCGCAGCGCCGAGTCGAAGCCTCCCAGCTGAGGCCCCATCACCTGCGCCGCCGTGAAGGCCAGCTTCAGGAACGACGCCACCGGGTAGTTGAAGAAGTCGACGTACTTCTTCTCGCCCGCCGCTTCGATGCACCGCTGCACCGCGGAGTCACCTCCCAGCACCTTCACCGCGCCCAGCGCACCATTGAAGAACAGCCCTCGAGCCGTGTCCTCGCGCGTCGCCAACGACACGCGTTCTTCCAGCTCGCGCGCGAGCTGTGGCTCGAGCGCGTTCAGTCCTGAGTTCATGCCTGTCATGAAACTTCGTCTCCGTGGGGGGGAAGGAGGCCTCTGGATTCTACAAGCGGATCAGCTGCGCCCCGTAGTGGATGTTCGCCCCAACGGCTGCCACCAACACCACGTCCCCCGCACCCAAGCTCACCCGCGCCGACTCCAAGTCCTCCGCCAGCAGGATGAGCATTCCCGCCGCCGAGGTGTTTCCATACAAGTCAACATTGCAAGCCACCGCTTCCGGCCGGAGCCCCTCTCGCGACACAAAGGCATCCATCACCCGTTTGTTGGGTTGATGAAAGTAGTACCGCTTCACCGCCCCGCGCAGGTCCGGCCGCGCGCCCAGCACCGTCTCCAGGCACTTGCGCATGTACTCCGGATAGCTCCGCGCCACCCGAAACCCATCCACCACGAAGGCCAGGTCCGCCGGGCGTGAGCGACCCTCCTGGTAGGGCAGCTTCAGCACCCCCCCACCCTTGCGGATGACCAGGTCCCCATGCGCGTTGCCCGAGAACGACGCGAGGATTCCCGCCCCGTCCTCTCCTGTCTCCTTCGACTGCAACACCACCGCCCCCGCCCCATCCCCAAACACGTACATGGAGAGATAGCCCTGGAGCGCCTTCGCCCGGCCCGGACCCGCGGGCAGCTCGTCCAGGTACACGTCCCGGTTCACCAACGGCGACGTGAAGGCCGACGCCACCACCGCCACCGTGCGGAAGCGGCCCCCGGCCATCATCTTCTTCGCCAGGTCCAACACATACGTCGTGCCACCACAGCCGTCGTCCACCACCAGCGCGAACGCGTCCTCGCGCAGCCCCAGCCGTTGATGCAACACCATGGCGTCATGGTTGAAGTGCGGCGCATCCGGCGTACACGTCACCACGAAGAGCGCATCCAGCTCCCCCGCCTCCACGCCCGAGCCCGTGAGCGCCTTGCGCAATGCCACCTCACACATGTCCGTGTTCGTGGCGGGATAGATGTGACCGTCATCCTCCGGAGGAGGAATCGCGCGGCCCGTCGACTCGTCGAAGTCCCACAGGAAGCGCCGCTCGCGGATGCCCAGCTTCTCCTCGATGCGCTCCGCCGGCCAACCTGGGATGGCTCGCGCCATCCGCGCATTGCTCACCCGTCGCGAGGGAACAAAGGCTCCTGCGCCGACGACACAGACATTCGGTGTCATTTCATGGCCTCGTTATTTCACAGCCGCGACGGATGGGAGGGATTCCCTGAACCGTCTCGACTGAGCAGGATTCACGCCAGTAACAAGCCCTTGAAATGACGGTTCACCAGCACACAAGCCGCTTCAGTTTCGAAGGAGCCGCATTCCGCCCGTCACTCCAATCCCCTGGATTCACTCGAATCCAGGCCGTGCTTCAGAAATGAAGCATGCTCCGACAATTTCGAAGCAGCCCTGGCGATACATTTACTTTCCGTGCGCCGCCTCCCTCACTCGACGCAATTCCTGCGCAGGGTTCTGTCAACAGGCTCGGGTGTCACCGGCACCCCTTGGCGCTCCAATCCCAGCGCGATTCGAGGCCGCCAACCATTGCTCAGTCGTCGCACCGAGACGTCCTGGACCCACCCCTTGTCATGCTCACTGGAAGTCCCGCTCTTTCTGGACCCGTGGCGTCCGTGTCACTCTGGCTGCACCGAAAGGCGTCGGAAGCCCACCTCCCGCCGGGGACCTGTGTCCCCGACGAGGACCGACGAATGGGACGTGCCCTCACTCGAGTCCTGTCCACGTCGCTGGCAGCCCCTCCTCCGGCTGGTGCTCTTCGTGGGCGCCTATGCCCTGGGGACGAAGCTGGGCGCGGTGCTGGCCTTCCCTCCCGAGCTCGTCTCCGCCATGTGGCCCCCGAGCGGCGTGGCCCTCACGGGACTGCTGCTCACGCGGCACCGGGAGTGGCCCGCCCTGGTCATCGGCGCCATCCTGGTGGAGCCCTTCGCCGCTCACGACACGCACTGGCCCATCACCCTGGCCAGCTTCGTCGTCGCCGCGGGCAACCTCGTCGAGGCCCTGGTGGCCGCCCTCGTCCTGCGGCGGCTGGTGCGCTTCCATCCCTCGATGGACCGCGTGAGGGACGTTTTGGGGCTGGTGGGCCCCGCGGCCCTGGGCAGCACGTTGATCAGCGCCACCCTCAGCCTGTGCATGCTCCTGTCGGATCAACGCCTGGCGGCCGGCGAGTTCTGGTCCGCGTGGCGCGTGTTCTGGGTGGGCAATGCCATGGGCGTGCTCCTGGTGGCGCCCCTGCTGCTCACCTGGCTCTCCCGGGGACTCGAGGGCTGGACGCGGCAGCGACGGCTGGAGTTGGCCGCGCTGCTGGTGCTGCTCGGGCTGGCCACCCACTGGGTGTTCAGCATGCCGCCCACGGCCGCGCCTCCCGCCACCTTCCACCCCGTGACGTACCTGGCGTTCCCCTTCCTGCTGTGGGCCGCCCTCCGCTTCGAGGCTCGCGGCACCACCCTGGCCACCGCCGTCATGTCCGCGCTGGCCCTCTGGCACACCGCCCACGGGCTCGGCCCCTTCGCCCAGTCCGCGTGGCACAACGACAGCGTCATCTTCCTCCAGTCCTTCCTCGCCGTGGCCAGCCTGTCCGGCCTGTTCCTCGCCAGCGCCCTCAGCGAGCGCCGCCGCGCCCAGGAAGAGGTGAGCCACCTCAACCAGGAGCTGCGCCAGTCCCTCCAGACACTCGCGACCACCCAGGCGGCGCTCGTCCGTCGCGAGCGGCTGGCCGCGCTCGGAGAGCTGAGCGCCACCGTCGCGCACGAGGTCCGCAATCCGCTGGGCGCCATCTCGAACGCGCTCGCCGCCATCCGACGGCTCGCGCCGCAGACGGCCTCCGGTCCCGCGGGCCAGCTGCTGGGCATCATGGACGAGGAGGTTCAACGCCTGGACCTCATCGTCAATGACCTGCTCGACTACACCCGGCCCGTGGAGCCTCGACTCCAACACCAGGCGCTGGGCCCCGTCGTCGAGGGCGCCCTGACGGCGTCACTTCGCTCGGGGTCCTCCGGCATCACCGTGTCGCAGTCCCTGGACGGGCCCCTGCCTCCCGTCGCCCTGGATGCCCACCTGCTCCACGTGGCGCTCACCAACCTGTTCACCAATGCCGTGCAGGCGATGCCCTCGGGGGGCAGCCTCGTCACGCGCATCGAGACGGCGACTCGCGAGGGCGCTCCTCACGCGCGGCTCACCATCTCCGATACCGGCCACGGGATTCCCGCCGACGTGCAGCAGCGCATCTTCGAGCCCTTCTTCACCACGCGCGCCACGGGGACCGGGCTGGGGCTCGCCATCGTCCGGCGCATCGTCGACGGCCACCATGGCGAGGTCGCCGTCCACAGCACCGTCGGACAGGGCACCACGTTCACCGTGTGGCTGCCTTGCGCGGGAGAGACTCGCGCGCTGCTCTGAAGACGGGGGAGAGAAGTTCCTGATTCGAGCAGGTCCGGCGGAGCGCTCGGGCGCCCCTCTCGACGGACCTCACTTCATCCGCGGAAAGTCCCCGGCCCGTGGACCGGGGGCTCCCACGCCTTACGCGCCGGTCATCCCTCAGAACGGGATGTTGTCGTCGTCGTTCGGGGGCGGGACGTCATCCTGGAAGGCGCCGCCTCGGCCACCGAAGCCGTCGCCGCCACCGCGCTGCTGGCCGTAGCCCTCATTGCCACCGCCGCCGCCCTGCTGACGCGCCATCTCCGCCTCGATGGCGGCCAACAGCTGGCGCTCCTTGTCGTGCCAGCGCGACTTGCTCGGGTCGTTCAGCGAGCGGCGCGCACCGTTCGCGTAGAACTCGAGGTCCTGCATGCTGGCGCCCGCGACGGGCGCGCCCTTGCTGCGGCCATAGTTGGGGAAGACCATCCCATCGCCGCCACCACCGCCACCGCCGCCAGCACTCGGCGCCGAACGGCGCGGGGCCGCGACGGCCGCGTCCGGCGTCGCTCCAATGGACATCTCTCCCAGCCTCAGCGTGAAGCCTTCCTCGCTCCTGTACGCCGTCCCCACTCGCACCTGCTCCACACGACCATCGGGACGCCGCACCGCCACAGTGACTGGATAGCCTTGCTCACTCATGGCGCCCGAATCCCACCACCCACCCCACACTGTCAACGGAAGCGAGAACCCTCGTGTCCGCCATCCACATGCCCGCCTGGTCCACGCCCGCCTGACCTTCCCGCCCCCACCTTCGGGAATGGAGTCCCACGCGGACACACGCCTCGCGTGGCGCCCCTTCCGGGACACCGGCTCCCCTGGGAGCCCGCACGCACCTGGACTTGATTCCGCGCGACGGCCCTCTTCGCGCACGGGGGCTCGAACCGGGGCTCCTCGACTTCAGGAGCCCTGGGCCCGGCGCCGCCACGTCATCGCGAGACCTCCGCGACTCAGGCCTTCTTCTTGCGTCCCGGCTTGCCCTTCTTCGCCACCACGGGCTGCGCCGCCAACGCCTTGCTGGCCGCACGGCCCCGGGGCAGCTTCACGTCCTGCACCGACTGGGGCTTCGCGTCGTCCACCCACGCCGACGGGCGACGGTCCGTGCGCATCAGCAGGCGCAGCTTCTGGTAGTGCGCCGAGCAGTAGCCCTTGGAGCGGCTGGGGCGCTTGCACCCGATGACCGCGCACGCGCGCGAGCCATCCGCCGTCGTCCGCGCCGCGGGGCCCTTCGCCGCCACGGCCCGAGCCGACGTCAGCGGCAGCTCCGCCTGCGCCGCCGGACGACGACCCCGGCCTCGCTTCGCCGCGGGCGCCGGCAGCACCGAGGGCTGCTTCGCCGCGACTGGCCGGACTCCCGCCAGGGCCCCCAGCCGACTGGTCAGCGGCGCCAGCCGGAAGGTCACCGAACGCAGCATGTCCAGGGCCTCGAGGCCCTCCTCCATGCGGTTCACCGCCTGCTGAAGGGGCACAAGCTGGGTCTGCAGCTCACGCCGGAACATCTCTCCAAGCTCATTCGCAATGGACATGTGACGGGAAGATATACACCGTCACGGGTCCTCCGCGCGAAATCCTGTGCATGACCCACGCCAACGGTCATCCCGCGAGCGAATCACCGCCCCTGGCGCCCCCCCAGGGTCCTGCTTCGAGCAGAGCCCCCGACTCCCGGGGCCCCTTGAAACAGTCTCAGCCGCGAATCCGAGGCTCCTGGGCCAGCGGCTTCTCGGCGACCCCCTCCACCGGCGCCGTCCGCCCCGACCACGAGACATCCGCGGCCCCGGGACACGAACGCACGAGCGTCGAGAGCGCCCACACCAACAACACCGTCAACACCACCGGGTGACCCACGACGTGCTCCTTCAAGCCCTCGGATTCCCACCCAAGACGCACACGCTGACGTTTCTTCAACGAACAACGTCTCCTGGAGGTCTCCACGACGCTAGCCCGAGGGGCTGACGTGCCCTGGAGGGAGGGCTGGGGGCCCGAAGCGACGGGTGTTAAAGAAGCCGGGACATGACTCAGGCCTCCCCTCCCGCCCGCTTCAAAGGCACCGACTCCTACCTGACCCACGAGGGCCTCCAGGCCGCCGTCAACTGCGCCCTCACCCTCCAGCGACCGCTCCTGGTGAAGGGCGAGCCGGGCACCGGCAAGACGCTGCTGGCCGAGGCCATCACCCAGGCCCTGGGCCTCAAGCTGCTCACCTGGCACGTCAAGAGCACCACCCGCGCGCAGGACGGCCTCTACGTCTACGACACCGTGCAGCGCCTGTATGACTCACGCTTCGGCGACGGCGACGTGCGAGACATCCGGCGATACATCCGCATGGGCCCGCTGGGCGAGGCCTTCTCCTCCCCGGAGCGCGTCGTGTTGCTCATCGACGAGGTGGACAAGGCGGACCTCGAGTTCCCCAACGACCTGCTCCACGAGCTGGACCGGATGCGCTTCCGCATCACCGAGACGAACGACGAGGTGGCCGCGAAGCACCGCCCCATCGTCGTGATTACGTCCAACAACGAGAAGGAGCTGCCGGACGCGTTCCTGCGCCGCTGCGTCTTCCACTTCATCGACTTCCCGGACGCGGACCTCATGCGCCGCATCGTCGACGTGCACCACCCGGGGCTGGACACCGCCCTGGCGGAGCAGGCCCTCAAGGTGTTCTACGAGCTGCGCGGCTTCACCCGCCTGCGCAAGCGGCCCTCCACCAGCGAGCTCATCGACTGGATTGCCGTGCTCAAGGCCCAGGGCATCCACGACGTGAAGCTGGATGAGAACATCCCGTTCCTCGGCGCCCTGCTGAAGAAGGAGCAGGACCTGGTCGCCGTGGCGGAGGCCTTCGGACGCGGCCGGCGCTCGCGCGCCTAGCGCCCCTCCAGAGCGAGGCACACCATGTTCCTCCCGTTCTTCTACGAGCTGCGCCGGCGGGGCCTGAAGGTGGGCGCACAAGAGGCGCTCGCCCTGGCGGAGGCGCTCAAGGCCGGGCTGCACGACAGCAGCCTGGACGGCTTCTACCATGTGGCCCGCGCGCTCCTGGTGCACTCGGAGACGCAGCTGGATGTCTTCGACCAGGCCTTCCTCGCCCACTTCCAGGGCGTGGAGACCGCGGGCATCGAGCTGACGCAAGAGCTGCTGTCGTGGCTGGAGGATGCGCGCGAGCGGCCTCAGCTCACGCCCGAGGAGCAGCTGCTCCTGGAGGCCCTGGACCCGGAGGAGATTCGCCGCCTCCTCGAGCAGCGCCTGAAGGAACAGACGGAGCGCCACGACGGCGGCAACCGGTGGATTGGCACCGGCGGCACGTCGCCCTTCGGCAACAACGGCCACTCCCGGGGCGGCATGCGCGTGGGAGGCAAGGGCGGCAACAAGCAGGGCATGGCCCTGCTGCAAGCGGGCGCGCGCAAGTACGCGGGCTACCGTGACGACCTGGTGCTGGACACCCGGCAGATGGCCGTGGCCCTTCGCAAGCTGCGCGCCTTCGCTCGGGACGGCGCGCCCGATGAGCTGGACGTCGATGAGACCATCGCCGCCACCGCGCGCAACGCGGGCGAGCTGGAGGTGGTGACCCGCCCGCCGCGCAGGCCCAACACCCGCGTGGTGCTGGCCATGGACGTGGGCGGCTCCATGGACCCGTACGCCTCGGTGATGAGCCGGCTGTTCTCCGTCGCGAGCCAGGCCACGCACTTCAAGGAACTGCGCACGTATTACTTCCACAACTGCGTCTACGGAAAGCTGTACGCCACGCCGCAGCTCACCGGGGGCATGACGGTGCCGGAGCTCGTGGCCTCGGTGGGGCGGCACCACAAGCTGGTCATCGTGGGTGACGCGTCCATGGCGCCGTACGAGCTGGCCATCCGCACCGACGCCGAGGGGCGCTACAAGTCCGACGGGCAGGAAGGCCTGACGTGGCTGATGCAGCTGGCCCAACACTTCGAGCGCAACGTGTGGCTCAACCCGGAGCCGGTGGGGACGTGGCGCTCGGGCAGCATCGCCATGATTGCCCGCGTCTTCCCCATGTTCTCCCTCACCGTGGAGGGCCTGGGTGAGGCAGTGGCCCACCTCACGCGCGGACGCACGGTGAAGGGCGCGGCGGCTCGGCGCTGAAACATCCGCCCTCCAGGGCCTGAAATTCCAGCGGCCCGTGGACTGCCGGACGGGGACGGGACGGGGGCACGCGTTTCGTGCGGCACACCGGCGCCAGTTACGGCATGGTGCGCCCCCGTGTGAGCCGGAGCACGAGGACCTTATGACCACCGACAAGCAGGACCTGCTGAGCATCAACACCATCCGCACCCTGGCCATGGATGCGGTCCAGCAAGCCCACTCGGGTCACCCGGGGGCGCCCATGTCCCTGGCCCCCGTGGCCTACCAGCTCTGGCAACAAGAGCTCCGGTATGACCCGTCCCAGCCCATCTGGCCGGACCGCGACCGCTTCATCCTCTCCAACGGCCACGCGTCCATGCTGCTGTACGCGCTGCTCCACCTGGCCGGCGTCAAGCGCGTCACCCGCGACTACAAGGTCGAGGACGCGCTCAGCGTCTCGCTGGAGGACATCCAGAAGTTCCGCCAGCTGGACTCGTCCACGCCCGGACACCCCGAGTACCGGTGGACCAGCGGCGTGGAGACGACGACGGGCCCCCTGGGCCAGGGCGTCGCCAACAGCGTGGGCATGGCCATCGCCAGCCGCTGGCAGGCGGGCCACTTCAACAAGCCGGGCTTCGAGCTGTTCTCCCATGACGTCTACGCCATCTGCGGCGACGGCGACCTCATGGAAGGTGTCGCGTCCGAGGCGGCGTCCATCGCCGGCCACCTCCAGCTGCCCAACCTCTGCTGGCTCTACGACTCCAACCACATCTCCATCGACGGCAGCACCGACCTGGCCTTCACCGAGGACGTGGGCCGCCGCTTCGAGGCCTACGGCTGGCGCGTGCTGCGCGTCGCCGACGGCAACGACCTGACCGCCCTGGGCGAGGCGCTGCACACCTTCAAGACCCTGCGCGGCAAGCCCACGCTCATCATCGTCACCACGCAGATTGCCTTCGGCGCGCCCAAGCTCCAGGGCTCCTCCAAGGCCCACGGCGAGCCGCTGGGCGACGAGGAGATCAAGGGCACCAAGCGCAACTACGGCTGGCCCGAGGACGCGAAGTTCCTGGTGCCCGACGGCGTGCGCGAGCGCTTCCAGGAGCGCATGGGCGCGCGCGGCAAGAAGCTGCGTGAGGAATGGGATGCGCGCTTCGCCGAGTACCAGAAGCAGTACCCCGAGCTGGCCGACGAGCTGGTGCGCATGCAGCGCCGCGAGGCCCCCAAGGGCTGGGACTCCGAGCTGCCCACCTTCCCCGCCGACGCCAAGGGCCTGGCCACCCGCGAGTCCAGCGGCAAGGTGCTCAACGCCGTGGCCAAGCACTACCCGTGGCTGGTGGGCGGCTCCGCCGACCTCAACCCCTCCACGAAGACGTACATCACCGGCTCCGAGTCCATGAAGCCCGGTGAGCTGGCCGGCCGCAACATCCACTTCGGCGTGCGCGAGCACGCGATGGGCTCCATCGTCAACGGCCTGTGCCTGAGCAAGGTGCGCGGCTACGGCGCCACGTTCCTCATCTTCAGCGAGTACGAGCGCCCCGCCATCCGCCTGTCCGCGCTGATGGAGCTGCCCGCGGTCCACATCTTCACGCACGACTCCATCGGCCTGGGCGAGGACGGCCCCACGCACCAGCCCGTGGAGCAGCTGGCGAGCCTGCGCGCGATTCCGGGCCTCATCGTCCTGCGCCCTGGCGACGCGAACGAGGTGGTGGAGGCGTGGCGCATCATCGGCCAGCAGCGCAGCCACCCCGTCGTCCTGGTCCTCACCCGCCAGGCCGTGCCCACGCTGGACCGCACGAAGTACGGCGCGGCCTCCGGCGTCGCCAAGGGCGGCTACGTGCTGGCGGACGCGGCGGGCGGCAAGCCGGAGCTGGTCCTCATCGGCACCGGCAGCGAGGTCTCGCTGTGCCTGGACGCCCACGAGAAGCTCACCGCCGAGGGCATCAAGTCCCGCGTCGTCAGCCTGCCCTCGTGGGAGCTGTTCGAGCAGCAGTCGCAGGAGTACCGCGACAGCGTGCTGCCGCCGGACGTGCACGCGCGCGTCGCGGTGGAGAAGGGCGCCGCCTTCGGGTGGGAGCGCTGGACGGGCCTGCGCGGCAACATCGTCGCCATGCGCAGCTTCGGCGCGTCCGCCCCCATCAAGGCGCTGCAGCAGAAGTTCGGCTTCACCGTGGACAACGTGGTGAAGGTGGCCAAGGACACGCTCGCCAAGAACAAGGCGTAGGCGCGTCGCGCGCTCGCCGAGCGCCGGACATGACAAGGGCCTCGGACCATCCCCCAACGGTCCGAGGCCCTTCATTTTCCAGTGCTTCAAGACGACTCTCGAGTCCTCTTCTTCAACAGCCCGACTCGACTTCCACTCGACTCAGCTCGGCTTCGACGCTGTTCAGCGCAACTCGGCTCAGGCGACGATGACGGGGCGCGGCTTCACCACGTCGAGCTTCTCCATCTCCTTCACCATCTTCTGAAGCTCGGACGTCGGGATGCCGGTGCTGCCCTTGGACATGGCCTCCGTCGCGTACTTCTCGTAGACGTCCAGCACCTTCTTGGCCTCCGGGGTGAGCCGGTCGTAGTTCTGCCGCGCCCACTTCTGGATGTCCGCGAACTCCACGCCCGCGGCCTGGCCATCCAGGTCCGCCGTGCCCTTCTTGATGGCGTTCGTCAGGTCCTTGGCGGAGACCTTGCCGCTCTTGCCATCCAGCGTCTCCAGCGCGGTGCGCACGGAGTCGTCGCGGAAGGTCTTGTGCTGGGACGCGTCCTTCACCATCGCGTCGAAGGCCTTCTGGTCCATCCCCTTGGAGCCCGCGGCCTTGGCGGCCTTCTCGTAGGTCTGGAGGACCTTCTCGGCCTCGGGCGTCATCCGGTCCTTGTTCTTCTTGGCCCAGTCCTGGAACGCCTTCAGCTCCGTGCCGGTGGTGTTGTTGTCCTTGTCACCGACCCCCTCCTTGATGGCGCCCAGCAGGTCCTCGCCGGAGATGGGGCCCTGCTCCTTGTCCAGCTTCGCCAGCGCCTTGTTCGCGCTGAGGTCGCCCACCTTCTTGAAGTCAGCCTGCATCTTCGACATCTCGGAGGCGCTCAGGTCCTTGTCGCCGGTGGCCATGGCCTTCTTCGCGTGCTGCTCGAACAGGCTCATCACCTTCTTGGCCTCGGGCGACAGCTTGCTGTCGTTCTTCTTGGCCCAGTCCTGGAACTGCTTCAGCTCCTTGCCGGTGTTGTTGTCGGCATCGCGCACGCCGCTCTGGATGGCCTTGGCCATCTGCTCGCCGGAGATGGGCTTGGGCAGCTTGTCCAGGCCCTCGAGCGCCTTCGCCGCGCCCTTGTCCACCGACGCCGGGTCCTTCACCGCCTTCATGTCCTTCACCATCTGCTTCCAGTCGCTCAGCGAGATGCCCTTGCCATCCCCCTTCGCCGCGGCCTGGGAGTAGAGGTCCATCACCTTCTTGGCCTCGGGCGTGAGGCGGTCCTGGTTCTTCGTCGCCCACTCGGAGAAGGCGCGGTACTCACCGCCCGCCGCGTTGCCGTCCAGGTCCGCCGTGCCGCGCTCGATGGCCCGCGTGAGCTCGTCCGCCGTGACGGGGCCCTTGGACTTGTCCAGCTTGTTCGTCTCGCGCAGCGCGCCCACGTCCAGCGGGGCCCACTCGCCGGCGATGGCGCGGCTCGCCTCGCCCGCGCCCTTCTTGCCCGCGTCGAACCCGTCCTGCGCCTGCCCCGCGCGGCCCTCCGCCTTGGTGTGCTGCTGGAGCACCTTGCGCAGGTCCTTCAGCACCTGGTGCTCCTTCACGAGCACGCGCTCCAGCTTGCCTTCGAGCTTGTCCAGCTTCGCCTCGGTGCTGCGAACCAGGCGGGACATCGAGGAGGCGGTCGCGGAGGTGATGGCCATTTGGTTTCTCCCAAGCAATTCGTGGTGAGCGACCCTATTGCTCGCGCCGTGCCACACATTTCGTGCGCGGGCTCACCTCCACCTCCGGCCTGTTTTCAACGGGTTACACGCGGCCCCTCCCCCCTTCGGGGGTGGTGACAACAGTCATCACCGATGACTGCGGTCATCAGGCAAAGCGGCCTCCAGGTGGTGACCGCAGTCACCGGCCCCCCTGTTCCCTACGGCCCAGGCCCGCTCGCGTTACAGGCCGCCGCGCAGCTCCATGTCGCTCCACAGCGCGCCGTCACGCTCGCTCAAGAGGAACGTGAGGCGGCCCTGGTGGAAGCCACGCACGGGAGCCTGGGGGTCCGGGAAGCCCGGCGGCAGGCGCCAGTCCGGAGGCA
The DNA here is from genome assembly GCF_038561935.1 of Myxococcus stipitatus. Next base: position 9,968,560 of record NZ_CP102770.1, read on the forward strand.
GCGTGCCGTGCAGGGCCACGGACCTGTCGCGGCGCAGCTCGCCCACTTCCTGGTCCGTGAGCAGGCGGACTCGCGCCCAGGGCAGCAGCCCTCGGTCGAAGGTCCACACGCGCATCCCGGGCTCCGGGTCCTTCCACGGGCCAATCTCCGTGCGACGCAGCGAGGACAGGTGCGCGCCACAGCCCAGCTTCTGGCCCAGGTCTCTCGCGAGCGCGCGGACGTAGTAGCCGCCTCGGCACGTCATCGACAGACGGCTCGTGCCCGGCAGCGCGTGAGACAGCCACCGCGCGGAGTGCAGATAGACGCGCGAGGGAGGCAGCTCCACCGTCTCGCCTCGGTGCGCCTTGCGATAGGCGGGCTCGCCGCCCACCTTCTTCGCGCTCGTGGCGGGAGGGACCTGCTCCTGCCAGCCGAGGAAGGACTGGAGCGCGGCGTCGAGGGACTCGGGCGTCAGGCGCGACGTGTCCCCTTGGAACACGGGCTTGCCGTGCAGGTCTCCCGTGTCCATCTCCGTGCCCCAGACAACGTCGGCCTCGTAGGTCTTGGGCACGGCGTGCAGCAGCTCGAACAGCCGCGTGGCCTGTCCCACGAGTATCAGCAGGAGCCCTTCCGCGAACGGATCCAGCGTCCCGCCGTGGCACACCGGCAAGCGCTTGCCCGGGGCCACACGCGTCTCCTCGAGGAAGGACTGCATCATCGAGAAGCTCGTGGGGCCCACGGGCTTGTGCACACGGTAGAGGCCGGGCTGAAGAAGCATCGGGCGCACCCTAGCGCGCCCGCTTCATGGGTCCACCTGGGACCGGGACGTCAGGGAGCCGGGATGTGCACCGGAGCACCCGCCCACTCGGACAGGCGGTTGAAGAAGAACGTGCGCCGAGGCTCCTCCAGCGCCGTCAGCGCCCCGTAGAAGCCGATGCCCTCCGGGTCCACCAGCCGGTACGAGTCATTGCGCGCATCCACCCCGAACGCGGAGGCGCTCCACGGGCTCAGCGCACCGTCGAGGATGAGCACCTGTTTCGCGTGCAGCCGCGTCCACAGCTCCACCTTCAGCATGGGCAGCGGGTTGTAGACCTTCGTCACGCCCACCGGCGGCAGCAGCGTGGGCACCTGCTGCCCGGGGTAGCGCAGCAGCGGCAGCAGCTCCAGCTCGGGATACAGCGGCGCCCCCAGCTCCGTCGCGGTCTGGTAGCTCTCCGGCTCACCGGAGCTCAGCAGCGCCTGGTCCGAGAAGAGGTACGCGGGGCCCGCCACCATGTCCACGAAGTCGAACAGCGTCTGCGCCGGCGCCGTGGGCTCCGGGATGCTCGCGCAGCTGTAGGGCGCCAGCCCCATGTACTGCCAGAAGTTGAACGGCAGGCGCACCACGCCGAACTCCAGCGCCTTGTCCGCGGGCACCGTCTCGAACGTGAAGCCCCACGACACCTGCGCCTCCAGCAACGGCGTCAGCTCCGCGCGCCGCTCCAGGGCCGCGCGCTGCACCGCCTTCAGTCGCTCACGGCACGTCGCGTCCCCCATGTGCGCCAGGAAGTGCGCGGCCCGCCCATCCCGCAGCCCCAGGCTGTGACGCTCCGCGTACGCCAGCGTGCCCTGCACGTCATTCGGGAAGAAGTAGCGATGCAGGATGGCCGCCGTGCCTCCCCGGAACACCCCCGTCGACAGCCAGCGCGCGCCGTAGATTGTCTTGAAGACCTCCACCACGCGGTGCGCATCCGCCGCGGACTGCCAGACATCCAGCAGCCTCCAGTCGCGCGAGGCCGGCACCGACGTTCCATAGAAGCGGTGCTCCACCGTCACCTGGTTGCCCTTCAAGAGGTCCACCGGCTCGGCGGCGATGGGCTCCGCGAAGATTTCCGCGCCCTCCGTGTCGATGACCATGGGCGCCGTCACCGAGCGGTGGAACAACGTCATCCGCTGGAGGAACTTCTCCCCCTGGGGATTGCGGTGGTCCGCGGGCTGCTCGAAGTCGAGCGTGAAGAAGCGGAAGTCGGCGATGTGCTCATCCCCCAGAATCGTGACGCCGGGGAGCGCCTCCAGCCGCGCGCGGATGTCGTCGTCAACGGCCCGCGTCTGGGATTGAGTCTCGCCCGTGGGAGCCTGCTCCCGCCCCGCCACCGTCGAGTCACCACACGCCGCCAGCATCATCACCGCTGCCAGCGTCCCCGCCACCCCGCGCAGCTGTCCGTGTCTTGCCAACATGTCTGACTCCTCCATCGAGAACATCGCCCTCGGGGCATGAGGCGCGCACGGCGCCCCCCCTCACGCGACGTCATGGAGACACGGTGAGCCGCCCCCTGGCGCATGCGCGCCCAGGCAGCTCACCTGGTTCTCGAGAGAGACTGGCACGCAGGGGCCGAAGAGGAAGGCCCTCCAAGGTCACGGCGTGGACACGGGACACCCCACCCACGCCGTGAGGTGAGGCACTTCAGTCGCGCCGGCTGCCATCGGGGCGGATGCCCCACTGGTCGTCATGCGTCTCCGGCTTCCCCTTCGGCTTCAGGTGCGCGAAGGACAGCGTGAGCTCCACGGCGAACTCGCGCTTCTCCGGAGGCTGGCCCAGGTAGATGTACCTGGTCGCGTTCTCCATACACGGGTTCAACATCGCCACCGCTGGAGGCGTCACCTTCGCCTTGACGCCCTGGCCTGCCGCATCGAAGCGCGCGCGGAGCTTGTAGCTGCGCGGAATGCCCGCGTCGCGAAGGATGGCCTCGTTGCCACAGTAATCGTATTTCTTCAGGTGCTTCGCGAGCATGATGGCCCCCCAGTCCTCGTTGTTCTTGGGCAGGGGCTTGGGGCGCGGCGGCACGGGCTTCTCGACCACCGCCGGGGGCGGGATGGGCTGCACCTTCGCGGGCACGGGGACAGGCACGGGGACGGGAACGGGCACCAGCGTCGGAGGCGGAACCGCCGCCTGGGCGGGCCGTCGCGGCGGTGTGGAGGGCTCCGGGCGCAGCGCGAGCATCGCGACACCTCCCGCGATGCCCGCGGAGACAACCACCCCCGCGACCGCAAACGCCACCAGGGCCCCGTTCTTCGGCGGCGGAGGCCGCGTCGGCGCTGTCGTCGGCCGCCTCCACTGCGGTGAGCCCGGGGGCGGTCGCACCGCGCCACAGTGGGTGCAGACGGGCTCCTGCTCCGCGAGCTTGAGGAAGGGGGCACCACAATTCAGACACCGGACACGAGCAGAGCTGGCCACGTCCGGAGTCTACCCGCAGTCGGTGCGCCGCACGGAGCCCCTCAGCGCGGCGCCCCCAGGGTCCGCAAGAAGAACAGGCCCAGGTCGTCATGGTAGTAGCGATAAGCCCCACCCATGGGTGTGTGCGGCTGGCCGGGCATGAGGAGCAGCTCGAAGTGCTTGCCCGCTCGGATGAGCGCGTCCGCCATGCGCATCGTCACCGAGAGCGTGGCATTCACATCCCCCGTGCCGTGCATCATCTTCAAGGGCCCCTTCAGGTTCCCCGCGAGCGCGAAGTTGGAGCCATCCGCGTAGCCCTGGGGATTCACACCCGGCAGGTTGAGGTAGGGCTCGTTGATGATGGCCTCCTCCTCCAGCGCGCCCGGCGCTCCCGCATAACCCGCCTTGAAGAAGTCCGGCGCCGTCAGCATGCCTCGCAGCGCGAAGTAGCCGCCCCACGAGTGGCCGTGGATGCCCACCCGCTCCAGGTCCATCCACGGACGCGTGGCGGCCACCTGCTTCATGCCCGTGACGTAGTCGGGAATCTCCGTCTGGCCCACGCGGCCATAGTGCGCGTCCTGGAACGCCTTGCTCCGCCCCGGCCCCCCTCGGGGGTCCAGCATCATCACGATGAAACCCAGTTGCGACAGGCCCGAGGCAATCTGCGGCATCGCATCCCCCGCGTAGCTCCACGGGACGATGGTCATGAACGGCCCCGCGTAGATGTACGCGAGCACGGGGTAGCGCTTCGTGGGGTCGAAGTCGCGCGGCTTGTAGAGCACGCCATACAGGGGCGTCACACCGTCCGCGGCCTTCACCGTGAAGCCCTCGGGAGGGACGTAACCCAGGGCCTCCGCCGCGCTCGCGTCCGCGGTGGTGAGCCGGACGCGCTGGTCGCCCTCCACGCTCGCCAGCTCCCGCACCCGAGGCATGGTGCGCGTGGACCATGAATCCAGGTAGTGCTCTCGCGAGGGTGACATCACGACGTAGTGCATCCCCGAGCCCGAGGACAGCCGCTTCAACACCCCGCCCTTCATGCTGCCCCGGTAGAAGACATGCTCGTAGGGCGCGCCTCGCTCGGCGGAGGCCGTCACGTAGAACGCGTCTCCTCGCGGGGACACGCCCAGCACCTCGTGCACGGGGAAGGCGCCGCGCGTGAGCTGCTTCACGAGCCTCCCCGCGCCGTCATACAGATACACGTGGCGCCAGCCGTCCCGCTCGGACAGCCACAGATAGCCGCGGCCCTCCGGCAGCGCCGTCACCTGCTTCGCCCAGCGGTCCGTCGCGAAGTCCAACCCCGCGACGAAGCTCTCCGGCCGCTCCTCGCGCAGCACCCGCTTGCGCTCCCCCGACACCGGGTCCACCGCCGTGAGGTCCAGCCGCTTCGCGTCGCGCGAGAGGTGCAGGCACAGGGCCCGCGTGCCCTCGGGGTTCCAGCCCGCGAGCCAGTCGTAGGTCTCTCCCTCGACGGGCGCCACGCGCGTCACCTTGCCCGTCGCCACCTCGACGAGGTGGAGCTCCGCGCGCGGCAGCGGCGTCCCCGTCTTCGCGTACGGCACCGTCGTCACCTTCTCCAGCGCGCTGGAGTAGTCCACCACGGGGACCTTGTGGACACCGCGCGCGTCCTCTCGCCAGACAGCCACGAAGCGCCCGTCCGGAGACCACGCGCGCTCCGGAATCCGCCACTCGAAGAACGCCTCTCCCGCGCGCTCCACCACCGTGGCGCCATCCGCGCCCAGCACCGCGAAGCCTCCCTCACGCTGCACCGCCACGGCGCCTCCTCGCGGCGCGAGGAAGTGGGTGCGGGACAACGTCAGCGCGGCGCGGTCCTCCGGGGCGAGCAGGGTGACCCGGCCTCCCGTCAGGCCCAGCGAGAAGGTCTTCCCCTCCAGCCGGAACACGATGCCCTGCTCATCCGGCGAGATGGCCACCTCCACGAAGCGCGGCGCCTTGATGGGCTTGCCCAGCAGCGTGGACAGCTGCTCCCGGAGGGACTCGCTGGAGACCAGCGGCTGGAGCGCTCCCGTCTTCGCGTGTGCCAGCGTCCAGGTGCCGCCGTCGTCGCCCTCGCGAGCCCAGAAGACCAGGCGGTCTCCCTCGCGCAGCCACTTCGGCACCACGCGGCTGTCCCGCATCAACGTCACCCACCGGCTGAACCGGTCCGCGAAGTCCAACTTCGCCTGGACCTTCGCGTCCGGCACCGGGCCGAAGGTGGAGGCGAGCGCCGGGGCATCCAGCTCCTGGGCTTGCGCGCTCGACAGCGACACGAGCAGCACCCCCAGGGACACGAGCGGAAGTCTCATGCCGCAATGGTAGGGAGCGCCATCCTTCACCACCAATATATCTTCGGGCCTCGATTGAGATGGCTATCGTCTCGATATGGAATTCCGTCAGCTCGAGCTGTTCCTCGCCGTGGCGGAGGAGCTGCACTTCGGTCGCGCCGCCGCGCGCGTGGGCATGGCCCAGCCGCCCTTCAGTCAGCGCATCCGAGGGCTGGAGGCCGAGCTCGGCGTCCAGCTGCTCACCCGCACCAGCCGCCGCGTGGCCCTCACCGCCGCGGGGGCGCAGCTGCTGGAGGACGCCCGCTCGCTGCTCTCCCGCCGCGCGGACGTGGTCCACGCCGTCCAGCGGGCCGCGAGCGGACAGGCGGGCACGCTGCGCGTGGGCTTCGCGGCGTCCTCGGCCTTCGGCGTGCTGCCCGACATCGTGCTCCGCTTCCGCACCCGCTTCCCCGAGGTGAAGCTGGAGCTGGATGACAGCGAGTCGCTCGACGTGCGCACCGCGCTCACCACCGGCGCCCTGGACGTGGCCATCATCCGCGCGCCCTTCCGCCACGAGGGCCTCATCGTCGAGCGGCTGCTGCGAGAGCGCTTCGTGCTCGCGCTCCCCGCGCGACATCCTCGGGCACGGCAGAAGGTCGTGGCGCTGTCCTCGCTCGCCCACGAGCCCTTCGTCCTCTTCCCCCGCCACTCCGCGCCCGGGCTGCACGACACGGTGACGAGCATGTGCCTGGCCGCGGGCTTCTCACCCCACATCCGACAGGAGGCCCGCTCGTGGCCTTCCGTGGTGGGCATGGTGGAGGCGGGGCTGGGCGTCACCATCGCCCCCGCGTCCTCACAGGCGCTGCGGCCTCGAGGGGTCGTGTTCCGTCCGCTCAGCGGCGCACCCGCCCACGCGGAGCTGGCGGTGGCCTTCCTGGGCCCCCAGCCCTCTCCCGCCGTGCAGCACTTCCGCGCCCTCGCTCACGAAGCCGTCTCCCGCTCCGGCAAGAACACGTCCGAGTGAGACCTCCGGTGGGCGGCGGCATCACCGCCCACCTGTCCTGCTCACGGGCGCGCCAGCCTCACGTCCCTGGCGCGCGGGACTCCTCAGCGCTCGACGCGGCGGCTCCGGCGAGGACGCGATGGCGCGAGCGGCTCCGTGTCGTTGGCGGCCGCCTGTGTCACCCCCAGGCTGAACCAGAAGGGGCACAGCAGTGGAGGCAAGCCTCCAGTCTCCAACGGGAGCCTCACCACGCGAGGTCCCTTCCAAGCCGGACTCGCTTCCGTGCTTCGCTTGCGTCGACTGGCTCGGAGCGCCATCAGTGCCTCCGCTCGTGTCGCGAGCACGAGCCCTCCTGGGTGCTGACGCGTGGGCACGAGCCTGCGACTCGGGGAGCCACCGCGAGGCGGCGTGCTCCCGATGCATCCCTCATGGGTGTCGGCATGCGCGCTCAACTAGCGAGTTGACAGTTTCCTGTCAATTGAAACACCCGAGAAAACACCGAACACGCGTTCAGCGCACCCCTGCCTCCATCCGTCGCCTCCATGCGGCGGGTGTCACACCATGGACGCGACGGAAGAGACGGATGAAGTGCGTCACATCCGCGTACCCCACGCGCTCCGCGACGATGTCGACACGCTCGTCCGTGTGGCGCAGACGGCTGCGCGCCTCGGCCATCCGACACTCGAGAATCCACTCTCCCACCGAGCGGCCCGTCTCCTGTCGCACCACCTGCGCGACATGCGGCGCGGAGCGGCCCAGCTCCCGCGCCACCTTCGCGAGCGACAGCGGCTCCAGACAGTGGGTCTCGATGTACGACAGCGCGCGGCGGCTCAGCCCCACCGAGGCGGGCTCCACCGCGGCCTCCGGAGAGCTCATCCGCTCCAGCTCGATGAGCACCAGCCGGAGCAGGGCCAGGCTCGCCTCGTCACTGCCCCGCTCGCTCCTCGCCTGCTCCTCTTCCATCAGCCGCATCCAGCGCAGCAGGCGCCGACGCTGAGCGAGCGTCGGACGGAGCACGGGGTGACATCCGCCCCGGACGCGCAGCAGGGGCCGCAGCCGCGCCTCGCGCTCCTCCGGGTCGTCCGACAGCGCCTCCAGGTAGAAGCCCAGCCCCAGCGCCTGGGCATCCGAGTGCTCCCGCCCATGCGCATCCCCAGGCGGGATGAGGTGCACGTCTCCCGCGCGCAGCACCAGCTCTCCCGCGTGCCGCACGTGGGACTCGCCCTTGAGCACCAGCACCACCGCGGCGTAGGAGTGCACGACGGCGTGACGCGGGACTCGCAGCGAGCCCTGCGACAGCGGGCCAATCCACGTGAGCCGCCGCTTCTCCTCGAAGTCGCGCCGGAGCGCGGAGTCCCAGTGGGCGTGGGTGTGAGCGGGCGGTGAGGCTGGCGACATGGTGGGCCCTTCGTAGCGGGCGGTGGAGTCGGGCTCAACCTCGCGTCACTTCGCGGGGCCCGCGCCCACCGCCTCCATGTTGAGCAGGTGGTTCATCCGATAGGCGGCCTGGGCTCCCGCGGCGGCGGACAACAGCGCGCCCTGCAGACGGGTGGTGAGGTCTCCCGCCGCGTAGACGCCGGGAAGGGAGGTCTCCAGGGTGGCATCCACCTTCACGAAGCCCGTCTCATCCAGCGCGAGCCCCAGGTCCCTCACCAGCGGAACCTGGCGCTGCGGCGGGTGCACCACCAGGACATCCTGCGGCACCCGAGTCCCATCCTCGAGTTCCACGGCCTCCAGCCCCTTCGCGTCCGCCGAGAGCACCAGCCGCTGGACGCGGCCCTCCACGATGCGCACCTCCGCGCGGACCAGCCGCTCGCGCTGCTCGGCCGAGAGCTGGAAGCCGCCCTGGGTGTAGAGCGTGATGTTCGAGGACCAGCCCTTCAGGAAGAGGGCGAAGTCGACGTAGAGGCTCGCGTCCGCGTTGGCGAGCAAGCCCCAGGCGCGGTCCCGGACCTCCCACCCGTGGCAGTAGGGACACTGGAAGACCGCGTGCCCCCAGAGCTCGCGGTAGCCCGGCACCTCGGGGACCTCATCCACCAGGCCGGTGGCCAGGAGCACGCGGCGCGCCTCCACCTTCACGCCGTCCTCCAGCGTCACGTGGAAGCGCGAGCCCGCACGCTGGATGCTCGCCACGCGCACGTCGCGCAGGTCGACGTCGTAGGGGCGGAGCTGCTCGCGGCCGATGGCCCGGAACTCCGAGGGCGGCATCCCATCCCGGGTGACGAAGCCCTGCATGTGCTCCGCCCTCGCGTTGCGCGGCGTGCCCGCGTCGCAGAGCAGCACGCGCTTGCGCCCACGCCCCAGCACCAGCGCGGCGCTCAAGCCCGCGGGGCCGCCCCCGACAATCACCACGTCCTTCTCGAGAAGATTGCTCATGCGAGAAGAACTAAGGGGTTGGGCTCCCGCCCGGGAGAGCGCCCCTTCAGGCCGAATCGGCGCATCGGCGGATGCACGCCCTTCCCCACCTCCAGGCAGCCGAGGGCTCTCGCACGGCGGACGACCTCCCGCCCACTGCTGAACAGCGGGGGCACCGCTCTCACCTGGAGCGGACACTCCCCACATCTCCCCAGACGGGGACTGTTCACCCAGCCACGGGGGTCGGCTTCACGAATGGACAGGAGGATTCCTACACTCCGGGCCGGAAGCCCATGGGCCGGCGGGGCTCCCAACCCGGGAGGTATGCGATGCGATGCACGCATCTCGCATGGACAGTCCTGCTCGCTTGCGTGACGGCGGGCTGCTCCCCTCCAGCCGCCGCTCCATGGGACGGGCAGTACATCGCGCTCGAGGAGAGGGGCGACTGGACGGACACCGGCCCCTTGTCCGCCTGCCGGGTGCTCGAGGAGGGCGCGGAGTGTGGGAGCATCGACTCCTTCGACTTGTCGGCGTGCAAGCTCCGCTCGCTGGAGGGACTGGAGCGGCAGGGCGTGTACCGCAGCGAGCTGCGCTTCGATGCCCGAGGGACGCAGGGCGTGCGCATGGCGACCCGCGGCGGAGGCTTCAAGCTGAACACGCGGGGCATCCCCGAGCAGGTCCAGGGGACGCAGGCCATCGCGGGCGTCTGGGACGCGCGGATGCTCCTCATCTCCAGCTACTCACAGGACGAGGGCCTCTTCACCTTCGCGGGCTGCAACGCGGTGAATCCGCGCTCGCTGACGGGGTGCTTCTCTCGCTGTCGACAGGGCGTGCTGGTGGAGTCCGGGACGTTCCGCGCCGAGCGCGTGGCCCGCTTCAAGGGCGAGCACGAGGTCTCCGGCGGGATGAAGCTGGTCGCCGAGAGCCCGGTGGAGCTGGGCATGCCCGTGGACCTCCAGGTCCTCGGGGACTGGGCCTACGTCGTCTCGCAGGACAGCGCGGTGCGAGGCCCGGGGGGACTCACGGTCTTCGACATCCATGAGCCCTCCGCGCCCGTGCAGGTGGCGCGGATGAAGCTCGCGGGGGACTCCGACTGGCGCGGGGCGACGGCGCGGAGCGGCGTGCTCTATGTCGCGAGCGCGAAGTCGGGCGTGGTGCTGTTCGACATCTCGCGGCCGGAGGCGCCTGTGTTCCTGCGGCGGGCGTTGGACAAGTCCGTGGGCGTGGGGATGGTGAGCGTGGATGGGGACCGGCTCTACGCGGTGGGCCTGGACGCCAAGGCCGGCACGATGATGTTCGACATCTCCAAGCCCGCGGAGCCCCAGCTGCTCCAACACATTGTCTCCGGTGCTCGTTTGATGGACGAGCCCTCCTCCTCGCAAGGGCCCGTGAGCTACCAGGGCCGCCTGTATGTGAATCACCGGGGCGAGGGGTTGCAGGTCGTCGACACGTACACGGAGCCAGGGGTCCGGGTGCTGGGGCGCTACACGTACCCGCACGCCAACAGCCGCGCGAGCGCGGTGGGCACCTTCGCCGGGCGCATCGTCGCGTTCGAGAGCAGCCTGGGCGTGGGGGCGCGGCTGCGCGTGCTGGACGTCAGCGAGCCCCACCACATCGTGAAGATTGGGGAGTACGGCCTGCGCGCCGTCGTGTCACCGCGCGCGATGGAGCTGCGCGGCTCGCGGCTCTACCTGACGTACCACCAGGAGGGGCTGCGGGTGCTGGACGTCGACAACCCCACGCAGCCGCGCGAGGTGGCGTACTTCAACAGCTTCCGCGAGACGGACCCGGGACGCGGGGACATGCTGGAGGAAGGCGCCACCGGCCTCCAGGTGCCCGGGGATGGCCATGTCTACATCGTGGACACGGCCCGAGGCCTCATCGTGCTCACGGAGCCACCGCCGCCGTGAGTCAGAGGCTCTGGAGGAAGGCCCTGAGCGGGTCGAAGGCGGGATGGGCTGGGTCGATGCCCTGTGGCTCTGTCAGTGACTGGTAGAACCTGAGCGGAGACGGGAGCATCGAGAGGTAGGCGCTGAGCCACCCCTTGTCCCTGAGCGCCTGGGTGGTTTGAGGCGCGCCCGCACAAGCCACGAACGTGTTCACGCACTGGGCCAGTTGCGGACTCCGGACCGCTTGCATGCAGAGCTTCTCGATGCTGCCGGTCTGCTGGCCGTCTGGCGCGATGAATACTCCCAGCTTTCGCGACTGCCCCACCCACGCGCCATGAACAGCTGGCGCGCCTGGGGGGCCTCCCAGAATCTGCAGGACTTGTTGGGCAAGGGCCTGAGCCTTGTTCGTGTCATCTTCCATGTCGAACAACACACCCACGCTGCGCGCATAACCGAAGCTCGGATCCATGGTCGCGAGCCTGGCGAGATTGGGAAGGTCTTCGCGCCCCTGGGCCTTCCAGGCCACCAATCCGGACCAGATGGTCGAACCCGCGACCGCCTCACTGAGCCGGAGTTCGTCTCCCCCCTCGACGAGCAACAAGCCAAATGGCTTCGTCGGGAAAGGCGGATTCGGGGTGCGGCTCATCCACGAATCTCCACGCCCATCCGAGAGGCAGCCTCGACCAGATTCCGGTCGTAAATCACGGCTTTCGTCTCTTGCTCCTGTTTGTCCAACCGAATGACTCGGAGCCCATCATCACCACGCACGGCGAACGCACGACATGCGGCCTCAACACATTCTTCGGAATGAGTCGTCGCGAAGATCTGAGCGTCCCGAGTAGACGACGCCTCCGCAATCCAACTCCATAGTGCCTCCATCGCACTGTGATGGAGCCCATTCTCAACTTCGTCGATGCAGAGCACGGGGTGCTCACGTGAAGAAAGAGCCACGGCGAGTTCAAAGCCTCGCTTCGCTCCTTCCCCCATCATGTTCAGAGGAAGCAGCCCATCATGCTTGAGTTCGATGAAGACCGCCGCGCGCTCTCCCGTGGGAGCCAACAACTCAATGCCCGAAACTCGGTCGTTGATGAGGCGCAAGAGCCCAACAACCCTATCCCCATGTCCTTGCTGCTTCAGCTTTGACAGAATCCTGAGATCTGCCGCCCTGATTGATGGGCTCGGAGCTATCCAGACCCAACCTTCGTTGTGCGACACCCTCGGTGGGAAATGGAGGCCAGTCCCATTGAAACTGATGGCGCGTTCCTCGACTGGAGTGCCAGCCATGGCAATGCTCCACTTCAGTTCCCACGTGTTGGGGGTCCCAAAAAGAGCTTCCGTTTCCGCATCAAACTCAATGGGAGAGTCCGATGATTTCGCCATCGTCAGCTTGACACGTGCCCCCCGCTTATCCGTTCCCTCGACGCCAAAGCCTCGCTCCGCGTCCATCCTCCGAAAAATAGGGAGCCAAAAATCATCGAAGTCCTTCATGTCCGCCTTTGGATGACGAGCAGACTGCCTCGCGGCCATCACCAGCCCTGCATCCTCCGGCATCCACAGCAACTCCAGCGCCTCCATCAGCGCCGTCTTGCCACTGTCGTTCCTCCCGATGATGAGGTTCACACGGCCCAGCCCCTCCACATGGAGCCGTTCGATGCCTCGGAAGTTCTCAACGGTCGCGGACGTCAACATGGCTGGACTCTTAGCAGAAGCACACCCAAGCAGGTCTCCCCTCACACCTCGATGCGGTTGCGGCCGTTGGACTTCGCCCGGTGCAGCCGGCCGTCCGCGGCGCGCAGCAGGTCCTCCAGGGAACCTCCGTCCACGGGCGCCTCGGCGATGCCCACGCTCAGCGTCACGTGGAAGGACTCGCCCCCGTCGCCGTCGAACGTCATCTGCGCCACCTCCGCCATCGTGCGCGACAGAATCGCCTTGGCGCTCGCGGCCGTCTCGCCCAACAGCCCCACCACCAGCTCCTCCCCGCCCCACCTCCCGCGCACGTCCTCCCGGCGGAAGCGCGAGCCCAACAGCCGCCCCAGCCGCGCCAGCACGCGGTCTCCCGCCAGGTGCCCGTACCGGTCATTCACCTGCTTGAAGTGGTCCACGTCCAGGAAGCACAGCGCCAGCGAGCGGTGCTGCCGCCGCGCCTCCGACAGCCGCGCCCGCATCCCCTCGATGAACGGCTTGCGCGTCAGCAGCCCCGTCAGCGCGTCCCGCTCCACCCGCTCCTTCGACAGCCGCGCCCGCTCCAGCCGCGCCTGCACCCGCGCCCGCAGCTCCTCCCTCAACACCGGCTTGGAGATGTAGTCGTCCGCCCCCGCCTGGAACGCCGCCAGCCGGAACTCCAACCCCAGGTGCGCCGTAATCAACAACACCGGCAGGTCCTGCCACGTCGGCGTCGAGCGCAGGATGCGGCACAAGTCAAACCCGCTGGGCCCCGGCATCTGCACGTCCAGCAACAACAGGTCCGGCCGATGCTCCGCCAGCGACTCCATCAGCCGGTGCGCATCCCCCAGCCCCACCACCTCCACCTGCTCGCTCGCCAGCGCCTGCACCAGCGCGGAGATGGCCTCCGGGTCGTCATCCACCACCAGCACCCGCGCCCGCTCCGGACGCCGCGCCGCCACCATCCGCTCCGCCGCCGCCACGAAGTCCGGCCCCGTGAAGGGCCTGGGCAGGAACATCGACGCGCCCGCGTGCGCCGCCACCACCCGCTCCTCCAGCCCGCCCTTCGCCCCCGTGAACACCAGCGGCAGCGAGCCCAACCCCTCCGCCGAGCGCAGCAGGTGCGCCGCCTGCACGCCCCCCATCTCGCCCCCCAGGTGCATGTGGATGACCACGCCATCCACCCACTGCTTGCGCGCCAGCGCGAGCGCCTGGTCCGCCGTGCGCGCGCACAGCACCCGCACCACGTGCGAGCGCCCCAGCCGCTCCGCCTCCGCCAGCAGCTCCGCGTCCTCGTCCACCACCAGCAGCACGCCCTCCGTCGGCAGCACCGCCGAGGGCAGCTCCTTGTGCACCGGCATCACCGGCACCGACGCCGTCGCCGCCAGCTCGCGGAACGCCACGTCCACCATGCCCCAGTCCAGCCGGGCCCCGTCGCCTCCCGCCCGCAGCGCGTCCTCGAGCCGCCCGGCCGCCAGGCTCACCTCGGAGAAGCCATAGCTGCCCGCCGTTCCGTGCAGCTTGTGCGTGATGATGGACGCCTGCTCCAGCGACTCGCGGTTACCCTCGCGCGCCTCGCCCAGGAGCGTCTGGAGCCCCTCCACCTTGTCCTTCAGGCGCGCGCCATACTCCGCGTTGAGCGCCACCAGGCTCGCCGCCAGCTCGTCGCGCAGCGGGTCCACGTCCGCCAGCGCCCGAGGGCCCGTCGGCGGGGGCGGCAGCTTCTTGGCGAAGAGCTGATTCACCCAGAGGAACAGCTCCTCCGGCCGGTAGGGCTTGTGGATGATGCGCGCGACCTTCAGCTGCCGCGTCAACATCTCGTGGCTCTTCAGGTCCTTCCAGAACGCCGACGCGAACAACACCGGCAGGTCCGGCAGCGTCTTGCGCAGCTCGCGAATGAAGTCCGCCCCCGTCACCCCCGGCAGCAGCCCGTCCACGATGGCCGCGTCCACGGGCATCTTCGACAGCAGCGTGCGCGCCTCCGCCGCCGTGCGCGCCGCCTCCACCCGGTAGCCCTTCTCGCGCAGGAAGGCGCCGACCAGCGTCTGAAGGTCCTTGTCGTCCTCGAGGAACAGGAGCGTCTTGGCTTCATTCATGAAACGACCCTTCTCTCTGTTTCGCCGTCCTTGCGCGACAGCAGTTCATTCAGCAGCTCGCGCACGGAGGCCACCAGCTCCTCCTCGGAGGAGCGCGCCTTGCTCAAGTGCCGCGTCATCCCCAGCGTCAGCTGCCGCTGGTCCGCGCGCGACAGGTCCCGGCCCGTGAAGACGATGAGCGGCGTGGTCCTCCCGCGCCCCTGGCGCAGGATGTCCACCACCTCGAAGCCGTCCAACCCCGGCAGCCCCACGTCCAGCACGATGAGGTCCGGCCGCGTCTCGCGCGCCAGCTCCACCGCGCTCTCTCCATCCGCGGCCTCGAACACCTGCACCGCCCCCAGCCGCTCCAGCCGCGCGCAGATGACCCGGCGCGTGGCCACGTCGTCATCCACCACCAACACCCGCGCCTGCCCCGGCCGCCGCATCGCATGGCGGAGCGCGCTCAACAGCCGCGCCTCCTCCAGGGGCTGCGAAATCCAGTCCACCCACACCGCCGCGCCCACGCCCTCGCCCCCCGGCGAGCGACCCGACAGCGTCACCACCGGCAGCTCGTGCGTGCGAGGCTGCTCGCGCAGGCTCCGCACCCACTCCAGCGCCTGCCCGTCCGGCATCTGCGTGTCCAACACCACCGCGTCCGGAGACGTGTCCTCCAGCACCTTCGCGGACTCGGCCAGGCTGGACGCGCGCACCACCCGGTAGCCCTCCTGCGACAGGAGCCCTCGCAGCAGGGACGACAGCTCCGGGTCCGCCGTCACCACCAGCACCGAGTGCCGCGACGCGCTCAGCGCCGCCGCCGTCACCGCGGGGTGCACACCGGACGCGGGCGAGCGCACCGCCTCCAGCGCGAAGGTGAACGTGGAGCCCTGGCCCAGCACGCTCTCCACCTCGATGCCGCCGCCATGCTGGTTCACGATGGCCTGGGAGATGGCGAGCCCCAGCCCCGTGCCCCCCTTGGAGCGCGTGTCCGAGCCGTCGAGCTGCTGGAAGCGCGCGAACAGCTTCGTGCGCTGCTCCTCGGAGATGCCCGGCCCCTGGTCCACCACGCTGAAGCGCACCCGGCCCGCGCCCTCCAGCCGCGCGTGCACCGCCACCTCCGCGCCCGCGGGCGAGAACTTCACCGCGTTGGACACCAGGTTCGTCAGCACCTGGATGAGCCTGTCCCGGTCGCCCTTCACCTTGGGCGCCCCCTCCACCCCCGCGCGCAGCGACACCCCCGCCGCGTCCGCCACGCCCTTCAGGCCGCTGAACGTCGCCTCCACCAGCTCGTGCACGTCCAGCGTGGCCAGCTTCAGCTCCAGCTTGCCCGCCTCCATCTTCTCCAGGTCGAGGATGTCGTTGATGAGCCGGATGAGGCGCTCGGTGTTCGTGCGCGCGATGCGCACCATGTCCAGCGCCTCGGCCGGAATCTCCCCGACGATGCCGCCCTCCAAGAGGCCCAGGGAGCCTCGGATGGACGTGAGCGGCGTGCGCAGCTCATGGCTCACGGTGGAGATGAACTCGTTCTTCATCCGCTCCACCTCCTTGCGCTCGGTGATGTCGCGCACGAAGGCGGTGAAGCGCGCCGGGCCCGTCCCCGGCACCCGCGCCAGCGTCAGCTCCGCGGGGAAGGTGCTCCCATCCGCGCGCAGGCAGGAGGACTCCAGGCGCGTGGCGTGGCCCGACGTGGAGCGCAGCGCCGCGGCCACCTCCTCGCGCTGTCCGGCCGGCAGCGACGCGGGCAGCGCCAGCGTGAGGAAGTCCCGCCCCACCGCCTCCCCCGCCGTCACCCGGAACACCTGCTCCGCCATGGGGTTGAGCTCGAGCAGCCGCCCCGCCTCGTCCACCAGGACGATGCCGTCCGGCGCCGCCTCCAGGATGGCCGCCTTGCGCGCCTCCGAGACGCGCTGCTCCTCGCTCGCCCGCACCAGCGCCCGCCCCCGCTCCTCCACTCGCGTCTCCAGGTCCGCGTTGAGCGTGGCCAGCTCCGCCGACGCGCGCGACAGCCGCACCAGCACCACCACCACGTACCCGCCCAGCAGCAGCGACACCGCGAAGAACACGATGCGCGTGCGCTCGTTGCCCCGCTGCGCCCGCTCGTGGAGCTGGAGGAACGTGGTGACGGCCCGCTCGGCCTGCGCGCTGGCGGAGCGCTCCAGCAGCGCCTGCAGCGCGACGTCCGCCTCGCGACGCTCCCCCCGCGCCCGCGCGTCCCGCGAGCGCGCCAGCAGCGCCCGGTTGTCCTCCAGCGCGCGCAGGTACGACTCCAGCGAGGCGTGCATCACCCGCCGCTCCTCGTCCGAGAGGAAGGACGGCAGCGCGCGCAGCGCCTCCGCGCGCGCCTGGAGCGCGTCGAAGGCGGCGGCGTCCGAGCCATGCAGCTCCGGCATCTCCAGGCGGGAGCGCAGCGCGTCCTGCTCCAGCTCCGCGCTGGCCTGACGCAGCTGCTGCAGCCGCGTGCGGTAGCCGTCGTTCTCGGCCATCTCCCACGGACGGCCCACGACGAACAGGCCACACAGCACCAGCAGCGCCCCCACCGCCAGCGCCACCGAGCGCTTGGACAGGCGCGTCTGCCTCATCCCGGCACCAGCTTGCGAATCTCCTGGGGCAGCGTCATGGGGTCGAACGGCTTGCCAATGACTCCCAGCGCCCCGAGCTCCAGGTAGCGGGCCACCTCCTGTTTCTGCACCTTCGCCGTCATGAAGATGATGGGCGTGGCGGCGGTGGCGGGCTGCTCGCGCAGCTTCGCGAAGGTGGTGGGCCCGTCCATGCCAGGCATCATCACGTCCAGGAGGATGAGGTCGGGCTGCTCCGCGGCCGCC
Organism: Myxococcus stipitatus; assembly: GCF_038561935.1. The sequence continues at coordinate 9,985,796 of NZ_CP102770.1, forward strand.
TTGGTCAGCGCCTCGCTCCCGGACGCGGCCAGCACCGTCTCCCACCCGCCGACCCGACCCAGACTCAGCTTGCCGATGGCGCGAATGTCCTCTTCATCGTCCACCAGCATCACCTTGCGCAGCGTCGTCATGGGGGGCACGTCTCCAGAGCCAGGGGGCGTGTGACTTCAACACGCGGCCCCACCCCATTCCCAGCCCCCCGACGGGCGCCTAGCCCGCCTTGCGACGCTTCATCGCGCGGACGGGCCGGGCCGGAGCGGCCGGAGGCATGACCGAGACGACGGCGTTCACCACGCGAGAGACGGCGCGGAGCTGCGAGGGCTGGAGGTCCCGCAGCTTGCGCGTCATGCGCCGCAGCTCCAGCGGGTCCTCCCGCTCCGGCTTGCGCGGCGTGACGGGCGTCACCGAGGCACCACCCCGGCCCACCCCCAGCAGCGTATCCGAGGACACCTGGAGCACGTCACACAGCCGCTTCAGCGTTTGCGTACGAGGCAACATTCGCCCCCGCTCCAGCCGGCTGTAGACCTCCATGGCCATGCCCACACGCTCCGCCACGTCGCTCTGGGTCAGGCCCAAACGCAGGCGAGCAACACGCGCGGCACCACCCAGGATGGCCGCGAGCTTGTGGTCAACGGGCTCACGCATGATGGACGGAGCGTCGCACGGCCCCGGAGTGACGCAAGTTTCCCGTCCCCGGCGCCCGGGGCCCGCGCGGCAGGGGGGCAGGGGCCCTGGGCGTCAGCGGCGCAACAGTCCCAGGGCCCCCTGGACCACCTGGGTCACCGAGCGGAGCTCTCCTGGCCCCAGCGCCCGCAGGACGCGCACCAGGCGGCGCAGGCCGGGAGGGTCCTCCCCCCGAGGCACCGCCGCGGGTGCCACCTCCCGAGGCGGCGGCTCCACCAGCCCCAGGAGCACGTTGGCGTCGATGCCCAACACCTGACACAGCCGCCGCAGCGTGGTGACGCTGGGCAACACCCGGCCCCGCTCCATGCGGCTGTAGACGTCCATCGCGATGCCCACGCGCTCGGCCACATCCGCCTGGGTCAACCCCAGCCGGGACCGTGCCTCCCGCGCCGCCTTGCCCACGGTGCTGGCCAATTCCTCATTCATCGTCGTCGTGCCTCTTCACGGTCTCCCTGCCACGTCCCCCGACCGGTTGCCTACCCCACGAGGCACGAGACTACCCCAAATGATGGCAGACATGTTAAGGACCTCGCAGGTTGAGTATCCATGACATGTGTGGACATTCGCGCTGAAGCTCCCGTCGGGCTTCAACCTTGAAGGTCCTTCGCCACCTCTCCCTCCCCTGGAGGGGTGGGGCGACCAGGGGAGGAGGGACGATGAACGACCTTGATGCGATGCACCCTTTGTTGCTCCAGCCCTCGGAGGAGCTGGGCGCGCTGCGCATCATCCGGAGGCTGGCGACCGGCGGTTACGGCACCATCTTCCTGGCGGAGACGGAGACGCGCGGCACGGTGGCGCTGAAGTTCGCGCTGGAGGGCCCGTCCGAGAATGACGATGGCCGGGTGGATGCCCGCACGCGCCGGGAGGCCGGGCTGCTGCTCCACCTGGCCCACCCCAATGTCGTGGGGCTGCTGGGCTACCGCCGCTGGCCCGACGCGCACCACGGCTACCTCTACCTCATCATGGACTACGTGGAGGGCCCCACGCTGTCCCAGTGGTCCATCACGCCGCAGGCCACCCCGCGCCGGGCCACGGAGGTGTTCGCCTCGCTGGCGCTCACCCTGGACGCCATCCACCGCGCGGGCGTGGTCCACCGCGACCTCAAGGGGAGCAACATCATCGTCCGGGCCTCGGACGGGCAGCCGGTGCTGGTGGACTTCGGCTCGGGGGACCATGCGTGCGCGCCGGCCCTCACCGAGGACCGGCTGCCCCCGGGGACCCCCAGCTACCGGAGCCCGGAGGCGCTGCGCTTCTGGCTGGGGACTCGCACGCAGGGCTCGCGCTACCACTTCGTGCCCACCGACGACCTGTACTCGCTGGGGCTCGCCTTCCATGAGGTGCTCACGGGCACCCTCCCCTACCCCACCCACCTGCCGCCCTCGGCGCTCCTGGCCAGCATCGAGGCCGCCCAGCTCAGGCCCCCGTCGGCCCTCAACCCCCACGTCCCTTCCGCGCTGGATGCCATCGTGCTGCGCCTGCTCAGCAGGTTCGCCGCGGGCCGCCACGCCAGCGGGGCGGAGCTGTGCGAGGCGCTCACCGCGGCGCTGCGCCAGGCGGATGAGCGGTGGGACGTCCCCTTGTTCCCGCCCCGCCCGCCCCACGAGGCCGTCACCGAGGAGGACGAGTCCCTCTTCGACGGCGACGAGGACGGGCGCGAGATGCGCCAGTGGATGCGCTGGCCGGACCAGCCCGGCTCGGTGGTGGAGCAGGACGCGGGCCCGGCGGTGATGCCCTCCCCCCAGCCCGCACCGGTGCCATCCCATACCCTGACCGCGTGGATGTCCTGGCTGCGCCGGCGGCTGGACGTGCTGCGCGCCGCGCTCCAGGGCTGGAAGAAGCCCCGCGAGTAGCCCGGGCCAGCCCCTTTCACCTTCAACCCCAGAAGTCCATTCACTGACACTCAATCTCTGACATTCCAAACGCCTTGCCTTTCGTGCTACCTCAGGCATCCACAAACCCTCACCCGACATCCCAGGTTCTAGAGGCAGACCATGACGACTCCCGATACGACGACGGAGGATCCCCCCGGCGGGCAGCGACGGCCCCGGGTGCTGTTCAACGTGGGCGGCACGGTGTTTGAGTTCGTCCGCAAGCTGGAGGTCCGCTCCACCGGCGAGCTGCTGATGCTGGTGCGGCGGCGCTACCGCGACGGCCAGAGCGGCCTCGTCGTGGTGAAGCGGCTGCGGAGTCCCGCCACCTTCGTGGAGCGGCGCAGGCTGGTGGAGGAGGTCAGCCTGACGTTCCGCCTCAAGCACCCCAACATCGCGCAGGTGCACCAAATCAAGCTGTACCGAGGCGCCCCGCACGTGGTGATGGAGTACGTGGAGGGACGCTCGCTGGACACGCTGCTCAACCTGGCGGCGATGCGGCGCAGGCCCATGACGGCCTCGCTGGCCGCGTTCGTGACGGCGGAGGTGGCGGAGGCGCTCCACCATGCCCACGGCATGGTGGATGACTGGAACCGGCCGCTGGGCATCGTCCACCGCGACGTGAGTCCTCGGAACATCCGCGTGGGGACACACGGCGATGTGAAGCTGGCGAACTTCACCGCCGCTGCCTCCCGGATGCCGGGGCGCGAGGTCACCAGCCGGCCGCTGGTGAAGGGCGACGTCGCGTACGCGTCGCCGGAGATGATGCTGCGCGAGCCGGTGGATGCACGCTCCGACATCTTCTCGCTGGGGCTGGTGCTGCTGGAGCTCCTCACCGGGCGGCATCCGCTGTCGCTGGAGGAGTCGGCGCCCCCGCCCCTCCCGGAGGGCCTGACGCTGGAGGCCCAGGGGCCCACCTGGATGCCCGTGGAGGAGCTGGCGGCGCGGATGCTGAGCCTGACGCCCGAGCAGGTGGCTCGGCTGGTCGCGGGCCTCCCGGAGGGGCTGGCGGCGGTGGTGCAGCGGGCGCTGCGCCGAGAGCCCTCCGAGCGCTTCCAGACCGCCGAGGAGATGGGCTCCGTGCTGCGAGGCTGGCTGCGCGTCCAGGCCCCCAGCAGCTACGGGCGGCACGAGATGGCCGAGGAGGTGGCCCGCGTGGCCGTGGAGGCCACCCTGCGCCGCAACCAGGCGGAGCTGCTCGAGGGCGGGCTGCACCCGGAGGGCCTCACGGCGGAGGAGGCGTCCGTGTCGCTGGAGCCGGGGGCGCCCGCGTCCTCGGAGGCCGCGCCGGACACCGCGGACGCGCTGGCCCGGGAGGCCGCCCGGGTGTTCGGGGTGCCGGGCCTGCGCGGGGTGACGCACTCGCGCGCGGAGGACGGGAGCGACGGGCCTCGGAACTCCGACGTGGAGGTGGAGCTGGAGGAGGAGCCGGAGTCGGAGGACCCCTCCGAGATCTAGGCCGCTCGCCTGCCTTCCCATCTTCGGTGGCTGGGTTGCGGCGGGCATTCCCCGTCACGACCGTAGTCAGGCGGAGGATTGCATCATGGTGAAGGACCCTCGCCGACAGCCCGCCCCCCAGCCCATCGAGGACTTCTACGGGCGCTCCATCGCGCTCCAGGACGAAGAGCCCCCCGACACGCCACCTCGGGATGACGACGCGCCCGACACGCCCTGGCACGCGCATCCCATGGACCCCGCCGAGCGCACCCCGCGCGCGATTCTCGACGACATCCCCGACGGAGATGGCCCGCGCAGCGACGCGGGCACCAATCCGCTCCCTGACCTGTACTGGACAGCGTTTCCCGGGGCGTTGGAGGAAGAGAAGGATTGAAGGCCGAGGGGACGCGCCACGTCCCCTGGCTCGAGCCTCCCCGCGCGCCCTGGCGCTCCCTGGGACGGGCCAACCCGGCGGCACGTGAGCCGGGCCTGGGCCCTGGGGACTCGCCGCCATCCGGACGGGCCCACCGCGCTCCCCGCCGTGAGACGTCTCATCCGTCGCGTGCGACCTCGCGCGCGGACGCAAGGCCGCTGTTTTCAATCACTCACGCGGCCAATCGCATGTCAGCCCCCCTCTGTAGTGTGTGCTCATTCGCCAGCATCCAGGGGGAGGAACTCCATGGCGGAAGTGCGTGAACTGCCGCGTGTGTCCGTGAACAAGCTGGGTGAGTACCTCATCGCCACCCCGGCTCGTCGCAAGCGCATCATCTACGACCAGAAGCACCCACCCGAGCAGCAGTACCTGCGCTACCCCGAGGCGTCCCACGCGATTACGGATTTCCTGTGTCGCGACCTGGATCCAGCCATCCTCCGCGAGCACCAGCGCCGCTTCGCGTGCAGCGTGCCGCAGTCGGAGTTCGAGGCGCAGCGGCTGCATCTGTGCTCGGAGGCGCTGGAGCGCTTCGCGGACCTGGCGCCCTGGCTGGGGCTGGAGGACACCATCGTCAGCGCCGTGGGTGCCGAGCCTCCCGTGCTGGAGATGGCGGGCGTCACCATCAGCGTGCGTCCGGAGGTCGTCCTGCAGCGGATGGACCGGAACGGCAATCCGCGCGTGGGGCTGATGAAGCTCTACTTCTCCAAGCACCACCCGCTGGACGAGCGCTCCGGGCAGTACATCGGGACGATGTTGCAGCGCTTCGCGGAGCAGCACCTGTGCCAGCTCGGTCCTTCGGACCATCGGATGGTGCAGGTGGTGGATGTGTTCGCGGGGACCATCTTCACGGCGCCTCGGGCCCACATCCGCCGGCTGAGCGACGTGGTGCTCGCGTGCGAGGAGATCGCCGAGCGGTGGGCGGTGCACTGAGGCGGGAGTGAAGCCAGACATGCGGTGGGTTGCTTGTCTGGTCTCGGTGTCGCGGCGCGGGTTGAACCTGCCAGTCTCCCTGCCGGGCATGGCGGTGTGGGTTGGTGGTCGGCGCGGGCATCGCCAGCCTTGAGGGCATGGCTCAGCGAAGCATGGACAGCGGCAGGGATGAGGAGCGCGGGGCGTTGCGGCCTGGGCTCGGGCCCGAGACGGTGCGGCCGGCCGACGCGGCGCCTCCTGGCTCGCGCGAGCGCGGTGAGTCGGATGTGTCGGGATGGAATCCCGCGCGGGATGAGCTGTCATCCGTGCGTGAGGGCCGGTTCCATCGCGCGGCGATGCTGCGCATGGCGCAGGTGCGCACGGACGTGGATGACCGCGACGCGGCGCGGAGTGATGCCGAGTGGGCCACGGGCGGCGTCGGGCGCGGCCCCTATGGGCGGGATGACCGGGATGACCGGTACGCCACGGGCATCGGGCCTCGGCGGAGCATGGGGGACCAGGACCAGGAGCTGGCGCCGCAGGCCGCGGAGTACCGGCCGTGGGACCGGATGGGGTACGGCGGTGAGCGGCCGGTTCGAGGGGAGGGGGTCGCGGCTCGGGAGCTTCGGCCCGCGCCTTCTCGGGCGCCGTCTTCGGAGCGGAGCTGGCACCGGGAGCCGCTGACAGCGCGCGAGGTGATGACTCGCGAGGTCCGCACGGCACGGCGGGACAGCTCGCTGCGGGAGGTGGCTCGGCTGATGCGGGAAGAGGACCGAGGTGTCATTCCCGTCGTGGATGAGCGCGGGCGGCTCGTGGGGCTCGTCACGGACCGGGACCTTGCCTTGCGTGCCTTTGTGGGGGGACAGCCTCCGGAGCAGCTCCGGGTCGCGGATGTGATGACGGAGGACATCGACGCCGTCACGCTGGATGAGCCGCTGCTCGCGGCCCTCGCGCTCATGACGCGCCGGCAGCTTCGCCGCATCCCGGTCATCGAGCACGATGACCGCCTCGTGGGTGTGCTGTCGTTGAGCGATATCGCGGAGCGGGCTGACTCGGATGAGGAGCTTCAGCGCGCGCTGGCGCGCATCTCCTCTCGGCGCTCGTTCTGGACGCGCCTGCGCTGAGGTGGAGCTCGGGGGATGGGGCCGCGTTGGAGGTGCGTACTGCGACGCCACCCGGGAGCTGGCCAGCGGACACGCGCTGGCCCGCTCCACGGATGGGGTTGATTGAGGTCAGGGAGCGCTGGGAGGGGGCTTGTACAGCTCCACCGTATTCAGCTCTGGGGTTGTTTCGCTATTCCCCAGCCCACCCGTGATGAGAACATTGCCCGAGGTGAGCATCGTCGCCCGATGGAAAGCGCGCTTGTCGATCATGGCATCACCTGATGACGACCAGCCGCTCCCCGGGTGATAGATTTGAACCACATCCAAGGACTGCATGACACCTTGTGTCCCCCCGGCCACCAGCACAGCCCCTGAGTCAAGAAGTGTCGCGGTATGGTGGGCACGAGGCGTGTTCAATGTGCCCGCGCTCTGCCAATTCGACCCCAGGTTGTTCTCGGAGAGGATATCGGCTTCGGCCCGATAGACCGTCAAACTCCCGTCCTCCGACCCGGCCACGAGTATTTCCCCGCTTTTCAACCGGGTGACGGAGTGTCCGACGCGAGGAACATCGATGGCGAAGGTCGCAGCAAGCTTCGTCCAGGTCTTGGAGCTGTGTTGGTACACATCCGAGGTCCTCACTCCCGAGGACCCACCCACAGCCAACACCCGGTCACCGCTTATCTCCGTGGCGACAACCCTGTGGCGCCCACCTAGCGAAAGAGTGCCCCGAGTGAACCACTTGTTCAATTCCGAGTCGTAGACCTCCACGGATTCGACGCTGGCGACTTCAGTCCTTCCACCTCCGATGACCAGGACCTCACCAGAGGCGGACAGCCGCACCGCATCGTGACCATAGCGCTCAGTGAATAGGGGCGCAGCCTCTGACCAAGAGCCACCATTCGCGGGGTCATACAACTCAACGCTCTTCAAAGCCTGCCCGCTCGCATTGTTCCCACCAACAATCAAGACCTTGCCATTTCTCAACAAGGTCGCGGTGTGCCGAGCCCGAGCGACTTTCAGGTACCCAGCACGGGTCCACTGATTCAGAGTCGGATCGAAGATTTCGGCACTCTGAATCACAGGCCCCGCAACGTTCAGGGATGTGCTCCCACCCACCACCAGGACCCTGCCGTCGCGCAAACGAGTGGCCGTGTGAAAGGCTCGCGCGTCCTTCATCGGGGAGCGTGGATTCCAACCCGGATTCAGGGGCTCTGCATCCGGCAGTCCTCCATCTGGCGGCTCTTGAGGATTCCCGCTATCGGGCGGTCCTCCATCCGGCGGCTCTTGAGGATTCCCGCTATCGGGCGGTCCTCCATCCGGCGGCTCTTGAGGATTCCCGCTATCGGGCCGAGGTCCCCCATCTGGTGGATCCTCGCCCGCATCACCCGCGTCCGCCGCCCCTTCCTTGCATCGTTCGGGGTTGTCCCTGCAAAACCCCTTCTTCGCCTCATCCACATCGAGGCAGCCGCCCAACTGGAGCCCCACCACCACCATCACAGCCAACACCACTCGAACACCCAGCTTCACGGCCACCTCCCGCTCACAAAGGCAGACGTTCCATCCGTCCCCACCGAGAGCATGGGGGGCTCCTCGGGGCCACCCAGCAGATACATCCCCGCGGCCACCCCCAACCCCACCGCGCTTCCCACGAACAAGCCCACGCCCACCGACTGCATGGAGCGCGTGCGCCTGGCCACCGCCTCTGCCTCATCCTGTGACTCGAGCTTCGAGGAAGGCCCCAGCTTCGCCTTCTCGCTCGATGCAAGGAGCCACATCACACCGCCGCCCGCCGCCAACGCACCACCCGCGACGGCCGGAATCCACGCCCTCTGCCGCATCGACTTCTCCACCACCGGCGGAGGAAGGGGCGGCGTCGGAGGAGTCAGGATGTCCTTCTTCTCATCCTGCTTCAGCTCCGGCGGCGGCGGGGGCTTCGGGTACTCCCCTCGCCTGGCCAGCTCCTTCTGGACCTTGGCGCGCACCTGCTCGAAGCGCTTCTTCAGCTTGGGCGACACATTCAAGGGCAGCTCGGCGTCCGGCTGCAGGAAGAGCGCGGACTTGAACGCCGCCTCCGAGTCCTCCTGCCGCCCCTTGCTCAGCTCCGCCAGGACGACGCCCTCATACAGGGACACGGCCACGTCATCCTCGGGCCCCTGAGAGACCTTCTTCGCACGAGCGATCTGCTCCAGCGCACGCTCATACGCGAGGTCATCAATCAATCGGTGGATGGAGAGCAGGTAACGCCGCACATCGGCGGAGACCTCTGCCCTCACGCCCAGGGGCAATAACAGCACCCCCAGCAGCAACCCCACTCTCCAGGCATTCCTGCACTGAGAGAGCTTCTCGGTCATTCCGGTCGTTGGCATGGATTCCATCTTTCTTGGAGATCCATGCTCGATTTCCGAAAGGGGCACAAGAGCCGCACCGTGTCCTTGACGCCAGTGAAAGCGTCAAGGACTCACGCGCGGGCCCTCAATCCCTACTCAACGAACGTTCGACACCACCACCGCGTCCGCCGTCTCCGTCACCGTGAACTTCTTCAGTGGCCGCGTCGCCGGCCGAGCAGTCACCTCGCCCAGCGCCGAGAAGGTCGAGTCGTGGCAATAACAAATGAGGTCGAGCTGCTCCGGACGCGAGGACACCTCACAAAAATTGTGAGTGCAGACAGAGTCCACCGCCGACAACGAGCCGTCCTGGAGCCGGAAGACAAAGATGCGCTTGCCGTAGCCCCCCGGGACACCTTCCACCACGCTGCCGTTGTCCTTCAGCTTGGGGAACTGCGCGAAGGGCAGACGAACCTCGCCATCCACCGCCGAGGGAAAGCCTCCCTCCCCCGCGCGCAGGTCGATGGTCAGCACCTGCGTGCTCGCGTTGAAGCGCGAGCTGAACTTGCGCAACCCCACCGTGGCTGGCCGCTGCGTCACCGCGCCATCCACCGGATTGAACTTGGACAGATGGCACGGGCACACGACCTCCCGCCCATCGAACCCGAGGGGGCAGGCCGCATGCGTACAGAGGGCGGACAGCACCGAGTACTCGCTGCCCCCCGTGTGCGTCACCAGGAGCGGCGTCGTCTCGCCCTCCACGCGCACGGTGATGGCGCCGCCCTCCCGCGCCAGGTCCGGGTAGCGCGACACCAGCAGGTCCACCACGCCCACGTCGCTGGCCGACACATCCGTCACCGGCGCGGGGTCGACGTCCGGAGCACACCCAGGCAGCGCCGTCGCCGCGCCCGCCGCGCCCGTCCCCAGGATTCCCTTCAAGAAGCCACGTCGAGAAGTGCTCACGCGCCCTCCACCACGAAGACCAGCGCCGGCTCGAGCACCAGCTTGTCATCCACCTTCACCATCAGCAGCGACGGACGCTCCACCTTGTACGCGTCCAGGCTGATGTCGAAGGAGCCCTCGGTCGTCACCTCCGTCGCGGACTTGAACACCACCGTCAACGGCACCTCCACGTCCTGCGTCACCCCGTGGAACGTGAGCTTCCCCTTGAGCGTCACCGGCACCTTCGCCGGAAACGCCGTGGGCATCGTCACGCCCTTCGCCACACCCTTGAAGTCGACGATGGGGAACTTGGCCATCTCCGTGACTTCCATCATGTGGGCGTCACGGTTGCCATTGCCCGAGTCGAAGTCCTTGATGTTGGCGCGCACCGCCACCTGCAGCGTGCCGTCCGGCATCAGCCGGGCCTTGCCATCGCTGGGCTTCGCCTTGCCCACCACCTCGTGCGCCGGGTGATGCAGCTTGTACGTCAGCGAACTGGAGTCCTTCTTCAACGCATACGTCTTGGCGCTCCCCTGGGCCAGCACGGGCAAGGACAGCAACAAGGTGGTGAGCAGCGCGAGTCGTCGAGCAGTCATATCCCTCTCCAGGAAACCCGAATCCGTCCCCAGTGCCCAACGGCCCCGGGGCGCGAAGATTCAGAAGAACAGTGTGAAGACACCGGCCGACACCGCGCCCAGGGTGGTGTACCCGACGACCTGGTGCGCCGTGGCGAGGTCCGTCTCCGACAACTTCCCATAACGGTCCGTCGCCAGGATGCCGAGGATGACCTGCGCCACCATCCCCGCCGTCGCCAGCGACATGAAAATCTTGTGGAACGTGATGGTGTCCCACTGGAACTCCTCCTTCTCGAGCGGGTCCGGCGCCAGCAGGCCCAGCATGCCCACGGAGGCGAACACCGCGGCGGTGCCGATGGCGAAGCCCCGGTGCAGCCCCAGGAGGTTGCGGTCATCGCCACCGCCCCGGAAGGAGTCGTTGAACTGGAGCTGCCCCAGCACCGTCGTCGTCACCAGACCCGCGGCCAGCGCGAAGCCCAGGCCCTGGTGCAGCTTGAGCATGGTGCGGCGGCGCTCCAGGGCCTCTTGAAGCTCCGGGTCCACCTGCGCCGCGGCGGCGGCCTCGGCGGGCTCCAGCAGGTCGAAGTCCAGCCCGGGGTCTTCGGCCGGGGCTTCCTTCTTGGGCTCCAAGGAGGGCGCGGACCTGGGCGCGTCCGAGGGCTGCTGCGTCCGGCTCTGGGCGCGCGCGGTGGTGGTGGACAGCAGGGACAGGATGACGAGGACGGCGGCGAAGCGGTTCATCGGTGGATTTCCCAGAAGGAGGCGCGACGAGAGCGCGATGTCGAGGCGCGGAAGCACTCGGAGACTGCCTGCATGGGGGAGCCCGGAAGCATGTTCCCTGCGAGAAGAGAGGACTTCGGCCGCCGAGACTCCGGGCTCTGGGACACAAGGTACCGCCACGCTTCACGCGGCGGAAGACGCTTGAGGGGTGGTCCTGTCTGTCCGACAGCCACCTTCCTCCGGACTCCAGGTCGGAAGTCCTCGGCCCGTGTGTTCACTGGCCATGTGCGGGACTGACTGGCGTAGGACATTCATTCCGCCGGAGCCGGAAATCCGGCCTCGGATGCGTTTCAGTGGGACCGGCTCGGGGTGTCACCTGCGCCATCGGGCCGCCGCGCATGGAGAAGCATTCGTCCGTCAGCCTCCGCATGCCCCTGTCCGAGGAGGAGCAGGGTCCGGGGGTCGAGTTGCTGGCGGAGAGCCGCCGCGCTCGAGCCAGCGCCGAGCTCGCCAGTGCGCGCATGCGCAGCCTTCAGTCCCTCACCCTGGCCCTGTCCGGTGCCCTCACCTCCGAGGACGTCGCCCGCGCCGTCGTGGTGGAGGCCGTGCGCACCCTGGAGGCCGTGGCCGGGGGCCTGTACCTGATGAATGTGCCAGGCACGGCCCTGGAGCTCGTCCACTCCGTGCGCTGCCCCCCCGCAGTGGAGGCCGCCTTCACCCACGTGCCCCTGAATGCCCGGGTCCCCGTCGCCGAGGCCGTGCGCACCGGTGCCCCCCTGTGGCTGACGGACTTCGCCACGATGGCCCAGCACTTCCCGGAGACGGCCGCGGCGACCCGGCCCGCCAGCGGGGACATGTCCGTGGCCTGTCTGCCCCTGTTCACCCGCGCACGCTCGGTGGGCTGCCTCATCTTCGTCTGGGGGCTCGCCCACGACTTCGACGAGGAGGAGCGCGCCTTCATCGACATGCTGGCGCAGCAGGCCACCATGGCCCTGGAGCGGGCCCGGCTGCTCGCCGCCGAGCGCAGCCAGGTAGAGCGCGTGGGGCTGCTCCAGCACGCCACCGCCATGCTGGCCACCTCGCTGGACCTGGGCCACACCCTGCGCGGCGTGGCCCTGGGGTTGGTGCCCACGCTGGGCGACCTGTGCATCATCGACGTGCTGGGCCCGGACCATGAGGTGCGCCGTCACTTTCACGCCGCCACCCCGGAGTGCTCGGGCCTGCTCGCCGCCAGTCGCTGGCACCCGCCCGAGCGTCCGGGCACGCCCATCTGCGCGCTGGCCAGCGGGTTGACGGCCTTCCATCCCAGCGTCGACGCCTTCTGGATTGAGGGCACCTCCTGTGGCCCCGAGCAGCTCTCGCTGCTGCGGACCCTGGCGCCGACCTCGTGGATGTCCGTGCCGCTGGAGACGCCGGAGGGCGTGCTGGGCGCGCTGACCCTGGGCCACTGCCTCTCCGGCCGGCACCACACGAGCGAGGACCTGGCGCTGGCCGTGGAGCTCGCCCGGCGCGCCAGCGCCGCCGTGCAGAACGCCCACCTCTTCCACCAGACACAGCAGGCGCTCCAGCTGCGCGACGAGTTCCTCGCCATCGCCAGCCACGAGCTGAACACGCCGCTGACGGCCCTCAAGCTCCAGCTCTCCCGGCTGCGGCGCATGTCCGCCGACGAGGATGTGCAGTCACGCACCTCGCTCGCGGTGCAGCAGGTGGACCGACTGGGGCGCCTGGTTCGCGAGCTGCTGGAAGTGGCGCACCTGTCCGAGGGCCGCCTGCACCTCACCCCCGAGCCCGTGGACCTGGTGGACGTGTGCCGGGGCGTGCTGACGCGCTTCACCGAGGAGCGAGAGCGCGCGGGCGCCACCATCTTCCTGCACGCCACGGGCGCCGTCCCTGGCCGGTGGGACCACTCGCGCGTGGACGGCATGGTGACGCACCTGGTGTCCAACGCGCTGAAGTACGGACTGGGGCGGCCCGTGGAGGTGGAGGTGTCGTGCGTGCCCGGTGACCTCGCGAGGCTGGTCGTGAAGGACCGGGGCATCGGCATCCCCGCCGAGCAGCTCGCGCACCTCTTCCAGCGCTTCGGCCGCGCGGTGCCCCTGCGCCACTACGGCGGCTTCGGGTTGGGGTTGTGGTTCTCCCGACAGGTGGTGGAGGCCCATGGCGGGCACATCCACCTGGAGAGTGCTCCCGGGTTGGGAACGACGGTCACGGTGGAGATGCCTCGGACTCCCGCGTCCTCCTGACCTCCGCGCGCTCAGTGTCCCTGGGCTCGGCCCCACTCCTCGCGGTTCCAGCCGTTGCGCTCGTAGCTCTTGCGCCGGGCCTCGGGCAGCGCGTCCCAGGTCAGTCCTCGGCCCAGCTCGGGGGGCTCATCGAAGAGGCCGACGTGGTGGCGGTCGACGGCCTCGACGGCGCTCTGGCTCTTGAGCCCCTTCATGTCGTAGCCCAGCCGCACCTCGCCCTTGCTCGCGCCCGCCTCGACCTTGGCGAAGACGCCGCCTCCAAACTCCGCCTCCTTCAGGTTGAGCGTCGCGTAGCTCCCCAGGTGCTTGCCCGCCCCCATCGCGAGCTTCAGCTCTCCATCCGTCGACTGACTCACCTTGAGAATCCCCAGGTCCAGCTTCACCTCGGACTGGACCTCGCCCTTCGAGTCGCGGGACATCTTCACGGCGACCGGGCCTCCCTTCAGCTCCATCCCCGTCTTGGTCTTCAGGTCCACCTTGCCGCGCGAGTCGAGCCGGCCTTCGCCTCCCAGCTGGAGGCTGGCGTGAGTGACCTCCGCCTTCCCCTTCAGGGCGAAGGTCCCCGCGGAGCGCTCACCGAGGAGCTCCCGCTGTTTGACGTTGATGGCCTGGTAGACCCAGTTCAGCGACCCGGGGGTTCCCACGGAGTTCCTCCACCGCGCGGCGATGTCCTCGCGCTCGGGGTCCCCGCGGTCCAGGCCCAGCACCGAGTCGGACAGCTTCGCTTCCCGCGGGGCTCCCAGCTTGCGCAGCTCGGGGAGACTTCGGGCCTCCTCGACGGCCTTCACGTAGCGGCCCAGATAGGCCGAGTGCGCCGCGTGGAAGGACCGGCCCGCAGCGATGGCGTGGGACTCCACGGCCTGGCGCAGGGAACCAGGGAGCGCGGAGTCGTCTCGGAAGAAGTCGGGGCGCCCTGGGAAGCCCAGCGGGCCCGAGGCGGGGGTTCCCGCGAGCCGATGGAGGACGCCCTTGGATTCAGCCTGCTGGAGGAACGACTGACGCGCGTCGGGGGACTGCTCCGCGAGATATGTCTTCAGCAGGCCCTCTCGCTCCATCCGCTCCAGCGTGGCGCGGTAGTCCGAGGACTGGAGTTGTCCGAGCGCCGCGTGCACGGTCCGCACATCCGCGTCGCTCACCTTCCAGTCGGCGAGGTCTCGGGTCAGCCGCGATTGAATCTCCGCGTACGCGCCCGAGGGGACTTCGCCGCTTCGTGCCTTCGTCCTTCCACCCAGGGCCAACAGCTCTCCGGCGGACAGCGTCGCCCTGCCTCCGGAGACAGCGGGCTCGTTGGAGCGTCGCGGGGTCGAGGGGAAGAGGCTCGCGACGTAGGCTTGGACTTCGTTGCGCTCGCGAGGGGTCGCGGAGGGCGTGGGCCGTGGGGTCGACGGACTGGGTGAAGGGGGCGCGTCCGGCACCGTGTCGAGGGGAATGGCCGTGCTGCCTGATGAGTCGATTCGAGACATGGGCTGACTCCAAAGGGAACCGCCGGCCCCTCTGCACCGAACACACCAACAGCGGGCTCCGAGTCATGCGCGGACATGGCGAGGCATGAGGCATCGCGCCCTCTGGACGCGGAATCCCTCGCGCTGGACGTGGGGAGGCCTTGCCTGCCTGGAGGGAGGGCGGGTTGTCGGCTACACCTCGCGAGTAGGCGGGTTGGTCCCTCGCCCTCCCACGGCGCTTGTGCCCTCTCGGACCTTTCGTTAGGTCCGGGCCATGTCCGCTGAATCCTCCGTCGCGCTCCCTCCCGCTCGTCTCACGCAACGCCCCGGCTTCTGGGCCGGCATCGCCGTCATGGCGCTGGGCATCTCGGCGGCGGCCGGGCTCTCCCTGCTGCGCGCGAACAGCGAGCCCCTGCCTCAGCTCGGCGCGCTCCCGGACTTCGCCTTCACCCGGCAGGATGGACAGACCTTCGGCAGCGCCCAGCTTCGCGGGCATCCATTCATCGCCAACTTCATCTTCACGCGCTGCCCCACCGTCTGCCCGGCCTTCACCCGGAAGATGGCGCACGTGCAGCAGAGCACCGAGTCCCACGGGACGAATCTCCAGCTCGTGTCGTTCTCCGTCGACCCGAAGTACGACACGCCCGAGCGCCTCGCGGAGTACGGCAAGCTCCACGGCGCCAACTTCACCCGCTGGAGCTTCCTGACCGGGGACTACGACATCCTCAAGGACACCATCGTCCAGGGCTTCAAGGTCAGCATGGGCCGCGAGCCCGGAGCCGCCGAGGATGATCTTCTCTCCATCTTCCACGGCACCCACTTCGTCCTCGTGGACTCGAAGGGCCAGATTCGCGGCTACTACGACAGCGCCGACAGCGAATCGACGGACCGCCTCCTGCGGGATGTGAAGCGGCTGGTTCGCGAAGAGGGTTGATCCGCCCCGCGGCTCCGCCAGGGCCGGGCGGCTCGTGGTTTTGTTGGATCATCAACATCACGATGGGTCCGTGTCGCCGCATCGGCTGACCGTCACGTGGGGGCTGCTCGCCACCATCACCGAGCGGCGCTCCCCCATCTCCAGGCCCGGCGCCCACGGGAGGCTGGCCCTCATGGTTGCGAACGCCTCGTGGTGGGTTCGCGCTCCTCCCTCCTCGCTCTTCTTCGCGGGAGGGCCAACCTCCGCGGTCGCCGCCCCACCATCCGGTGGCCCAGAAACGCCGAAAGGCCGGCCCCACTCTCGGGATGCCGGCCCTCGGGATTGCACCACCCACCGCCCCAGAAACGCCGAAAGGCCGGCCCCACTCTCGTGGGAAGCCGGCCTTCGGACTCGCCTACCACCGCGCCGAGGCGCGAGGGATTAGCGGATGAGCGCCGCGTGCTGGTGCGCCATGATGTTCTGGAGGTTCATCTGGCCCAGCGGGTTGTTGGCGAACGCGCCCACCTTGTCCGCCGCCGTGCGCACGCCCTGCGCCAGGTTGGTCAGGTCAGACACCTTGGAGGTGACCTGCGCCATCGCGCCGATGCCGCCGATGGGGCCGGAGCCGAGCAGCGCCGTCGCGCCCTGCTTCATCAGGCCCTCGACCACCGGGGCCAGGAACTTGCCCAGGAAGGGGATCTTCTTGACCTGCTCGCTGATCTTGTTGGTGATCGGCGAGATGGCCTCGCTGGCCGGCTTGTTCAGGAAGTTCAGCGCCTGCTGGCCGATGTTCGCGATGCCACCGGCAACCTTGCTGACCGTCTCGGCGACCTTGCCGACAATCTCGAGCGGCTTCTTGATGAGGTTGGTCAGCGGGTTGTTCTTGAGGAAGGAGAGCATTGCGGCACCTTGTGAAGAAGAGTGGAGGAAGGCGGGGGATTTAGGGCGAAGAAGAGACTCGAAGTGATTCTCGGCGGGTCGTCGGAAATGTTTCTCGCGGAATTTCCGGCGCCATTTTTCCGGGGTTCCGCTTCCCCGGGAAGGGCCCTCAGGCCCTGCCACCACCGCCGCGCTTGATCTGGTCCAGCATCGACTGGCGCGCCGCGGCATCCTGCGGCTGTGCGGGCGTGGCCTGGTCCGCCGGGGTCGAGGCATTCAGGGACGGCTTCCCAGCGTTCCCCTTCTGCTCGAACTTGGAGGCGTCGAAGTCCGGCATGGACCCCGGCAGCTCTCCCTTCATGCCCCGGATGATGAGGTCCGCGGCCTCATCGGTCGTCACCGGCGTGATGCCGTTCTTGCGCAGCTCGTCGTCGGAGACGATGGCCAGCTCCGGCTCCAGGCTCTTGTCCTGCGCGTACTTGAGGACCAGCTCGACGTAGTCCTCGAGCTTCATGTTGACCGCCGTGGCGATCTTCTTGGTCTCCTCGTCGGCCAGGAGCTCGGCGCGGACGACCTCGATGGGTCGCGAGAGATCGTTCTTCGGCTTCGCTTCAGCGTTTCCCTCAGACATGTGGCTCTCCAAGAAGAGTGAACGTGGGCCAGACTCTAGCCCAGTTTTCCGCGTTCACACATTCCCATCCCCGGAACTTCCCGCCTCCCCGAACAGCACGCGCTGGTACGTCTCCAGCGACGGCATCCGCGCCAAGGCCCTCCGGATTTCACCCAGGGCGATGCGGGCGGCCCGCTCGAGTGGAACCGGTACACCCCCGTTGAAATGGAGGGGAGCGCAACCTCGCCAGACGGGCCCCACCGTGGGGATGGCGTGACGTGCGGGCAAGCGGGCCCCCTGACGAGCGCGGCGCGGAGGCCATGGCCCACCTCCGCGCGAGTCCCCTGCGCTTCAGCGAGGAGCCGCGTTGCGTGCGGCCGGCTTGCGCGCGCTCGACACCGTCTTGCGTGTCTTGGGCAGCGTGCGCGTCACCGTCCCGGGACGGCGAGCCTCCGCATCGGCGCGAGCCTTCTCCTCCGCGGCCTTCACCGCGGCGGCCTTCACCGCGAGCTGCTCCGCCTGGAGCGACCAGCGCCGCCGGAGCAGCTCTCGCAAGCCGTCCTTCTGCAGGTCCACCTGCGCCTGGTGCAGCCGGTAGTGCAGGTCCTCGCGCAGCGTGCCTCGAGCCAGCGCCGCATCCGCCGCGCCGGACACGCCCACCACGACCTTGGGACGCTCCTCCTGCATCTGCAGACACCGCAGGATGTGCCCTTGCGCCTCGCGTCCCAGCTTGGCGGCATCGGGGATGAACAGCACGCCGTTGCGCTGTCGAAGCGCGCCGACCAGGTCCGCCACCTGCCTCACCTCCACCAGCTCCACGTCGAAGTTGCGCGCGGCTTCCTGGGCCCAGGACCGGCGCTCCTCCTCCGTGCCACCATGGATGATGAGCGAGGCACGATTGCAGACGAGCTCTTCTTCTCGGTAACCGCTGAGCGTCACCGGCAGACCCCCTGCTATTCGATGCGTGGTGCCGGGATTCTAACGCTCCCTCGGGTCTCGCGTTCAACGGGCCGGGTGCCCTACCAGGTGGGGCCCCGAGTGACCCAGCTGAAAGCCCTTTCATGTACCCCCAGGCGCCCCCCGTCTCGGACGCGTCACGCCCCGGGGACCACCATGACCGGCCGCCGACATCTCGCGACCAGCTCCTTCGTCACCGCCCCTGGCAACGTGTCCGGTCCCTTCACCGCCCCCGCCGGCGTGCCCACACACACCAGGTCCACGCCCTCGCGCTCGGTGGCCTGGCAGATGGCCAACGCGACGTCCTCCCCGGAGACCCCCTCCACGCTCCACTGCTGCGCCTGGGCGCTCTCATCCCGAGGCACCAGCCCCCACAGCCGCCGCAGCATCTCCTCCCGCTCGCGCGTGGGCTCGGGCAGCACGCCGTAGTGGTCCTGGAAGCCCGTGTCGCCCAGCCGCTTGCGGTGCACGTGCAGCAGGTGCACCCGTCCCCCCGGCCCCACCAGCGAGCGCGCCTGGGAGATGGCGCGCATGCAGGAGTCGGAGAAGTCCACCGGCACCAGCACGCTGCGCGGAGGCAGCGCGTGGCGAGGCTCGTTCAGCACGTCCGGCACACACACCACGGCCTGCTCCGAGTGCCGCAGCACCCCCGCCGATATCGAGCCATGCCACAGCCGCTTCACCGGCCCTCGCGAGCGCATCCCCACCACCACCATGTCCGCGCCGCGCGTGAGCGCCACATGCAGCAGGTGGTCCGCGGGGCGCCCATAGCCGGGCTCCAGCACCACCTCCACGCGGCCCTCGCCCTCCAGGTCCCCCACCTGCGCGCGCACCTCGCGCAGCAGCACCGTCTCCACCGCGGGGTCCAGCGCCTCCATGTCGCGCGCCCCGGGCTCCAGCACGTCGACGTGCACCGGCGTGTGGATGCCCAGCCGCTCGCGCTCCTCCAGCGGCGAGAACACATACGTGGCCAGCACGTCGCACGGCCCCACCCGGCGCAGCTCGCGCAGGAAGCCCACCGCCGCGTCGGCCGTGGGCGACAGCGGGTCCACGCCCACCAGCACCAGCAGGCGCCGCCGTCCCCGTATCCAGTCCACCAGCGCGTCCGCGCGCCGCACCACCAGCACGGGGCCACAGCCCCGCCGCGCCAGCCGCTCCGGCAGCGAGGCCCTGCGCCACGTCGACGTGCGCCACCCCTCCGCCGCCGCGACAATCCACCGGGACTGCCGGCACTCGTCCTCCGCCAGCACCACCTCCATGTCGGAGCGCACGCGGCACTCCACCCGCCCCGAAGGCAGCTCCAGCCGAGCGGCCTGCGCCTCCAGCTCCCTCAGCGCATTCATGCGTGTGGTGTCGGAGAGGGGCTCGCCGTCCATGACGCCCACCAGCAGCAGCGGCTCTCCCAGCCGGGCCGCCAGCGACGCCGCGACCTCCACCTCCCGGGACTCCCTCACACCCACCGGGCTCGCGCAGACAATGGCCATGGCCGCCCTCCTCGTGGGGGATGTGGCCGGACGCCACTCCCATCCGGAAAGCTGCGCACGCCTTCACCCGGAGGGGGGCCCCTCCGGCAAGCCAGCACGCCCCAAGGCCCTCCGCACGAGCGGCCTGCTGACGCCCGAGCGCCCCGCTGGACGGCTACTTCTCCGGCGGCGCTGGGTGTCCGTCGTGGTTGGTGTGGTCCTGCTCCTCGTCGTGCCCGCCCCGGTCATCGCTCTGTCCCAGCGTGGCGATGAACACCTGCTGCCCGTTGCTCGTGTAGCGGTATGGCCGACCCCACGGGTCCAGCGGCAGCACGGACAGGTACTTCGGCACCAGGAGCACTTCCAGGTCCGCCTCCTCGGGCAGCGTGTTCCCGTCCGCCTGGTAGCGCTTGAGCGCGTCCTCCAGCACCACGAAGTCGCGGTGGATGCGGTCCGAGTGCACAGCCCGCGAGCGCGTCAGCGCCCCCACCAGCACCGCGCACACCAGCGCGAAGGCGAACGCCAGCCCCACCCACAAGATGGGCGAGCGGCGAGAGGGAGGAGGAGAGGCTTCCGCGGACGAAGTCATAGCCCCCACCCTACCGTCAGCGGCGGCCCAGGTGCGGAAGACTTCGCGCGGGACTAAAGCGCGCGGAATAGCGGCACGGGCTGTTGCTTACCCTTCAGGCGGACGGGAGGCAGGTCCTCGAAGGCCGTCTCGTTGGCGTCCACCAGCGCCCGGGTGCGCTCGCCCACCAGGATTTCCCCCGGCCCCGCGAGGGCACACAGCCGCGCGGCCACGTTCACCGCGTCGCCGATACACGTGTACTCGGAGCGCACCGTGCTGCCGATGTTGCCCGCCACCACCACGCCCGAGTTGATGCCCACGCCCAGCTCCAGCACCAGCGGGTGGCCCTCGCGCCCGTTGGCGGCCCACTCCGCCTCCGCCTCCACGCGCAGGTCCGTCATGGCGTTCATCATCATCTTCGCGCACTGCAGCGCGCACAGCGCATCATCCGAGCGCGCCACCGGCGCACCGAACACCGCCATCAGCCCATCGCCGAGGAACTTGTCCAGCGTGCCGCCGCACGTGAGCACCGCGTCCGACAGCCGGCCCAGCACCTGGTTGAGCACGGCGACGACCTGCTCGGGAGGGAGGCTCTCCGCCAGCCCCGTGAAGTTGCGGATGTCCGCGAACAGCAGCGTCACCTCGCGCTTCTCACCGGTGAGCACCACCGCGTCCGCGCTCTTGAGGATTTCATCCACCACCGCCGCGGACGTGTAGCGCGCGAACAGCTTGCGCATGCGCTCCGTCTCGCCCGTGCGCCGCACCACGCTCTCGATGCGCGCGGCCAGCTCGTCCATGGACGCGGACTTGTTGACGTAGTCGTCGGCGCCGGCGCGCAGGCCGCGCACGCGCTCCGCCTCGCGGTCGTTCGCGGTGAGGATGATGACGGGCAGCCCCCGCGTGGGGCCCTCCTTCAGCCGGCGGCACAGCTCCACGCCGTCCAGGCCCGGCATCTCCAGGTCGCTCAGGACGATGGCGGGCTGGAGCCGGCTCATGCCCTCCAGCGCCTCGAACGGGTCCTGGAAACACAGGACCTCGTAGCCCAGCCCCACCAGGCCCTCCTGCACGAAGGCACACGCCAGCGGGCTGTCGTCCACCACCACCACGCGGCGGCGGCCGTCGATGAAGGGGCGCGGATTCTCCTGCCGCCCGGCGATGCGGTTCTGCAGGCCCAGCGCCTCGTAGATCTGCTTGTAGGAGCAGTGCCCCAGCTCCACGAGGATTTCCCCCAGCCGGCGACCGTCGCGCCGCTGCCGGGCCAGGGCCTCGTCGAGCTGCGCGAGCGTCACGTACTTGAGCCCCACCAGGAGCTCCCCCAGCGCGGGCTGTGCGGGGCCCTTGTCGTGATGCAGGCCCAGGGCCTCGCCCAGCGCGTCCTGAATCTGCTCCCGGGTGACGTAGCCCAGCGAGATGAGGGCCTCTCCCACCCGCTGGCCCGTCAGCGCCTGCAGCGCCAGCGCCTCCTGCACCTGCGAGGGAGTGACCAGGCCCAGCTTGAGCAGAAGGTCACCGAAGAGGGGGCTGGATGCGCTCATGGAGGCGGCCTCTGCGTCCGGAAGGGCTGTGGACTCTCCCGCAGCGTATCCCACCTCCCCGCGCTCCGGGAGGACTCCGGGCCCTCCGACAACACCCCAAGCCGGGAACTCCACGCCGCAATCCCAGCAAGCTGGGCAATCCCGCGTCCAGTGGACACCCGAAGGGCTGGCGGTGCCTCTCGCTCAGGCCTGCGGCACACCGGACAGCGGCAGCTCCACCGTGAAGGTGGAGCCTCGGCCCGGCTCGCTCTCCACGCGGATGCTCCCGCCGTGGGCCTCGACGATGCGCTTGGTAATCCAGAGCCCCAGGCCCAGGCCCTTGAAGTGCTGCGCGGACTCGGTGCGCTCGAAGCGCTCGAAGATGCGCTCCTGGTCCTCGGGCGCGACGCCAATCCCCTCGTCGCGCACCAGCAGCGCCGCCCCCACCGAGCGCGGCTCCACCTGCACCGTCACCGGACGGCCCGCCCCGTACTTCGCCGCGTTGGACAGCAGGTTCACCAGCACCTGCTCCAGCCGCAGCCGGTCCCAGTGGCCCACGACCTCCGCGTCCGCGAGCAGCCGCACCTCGCTGCCCGCGCGCACCAGCTCCTCGGACATGCGCGACACCAGCTCCCGGGTCAGCGCGGCCAGGTCCACGTCCTCCCGGTTCAGGCTCAGCCGCCCCGCGCTGATGCGCGACACGTCCAGCAGGTCGTCGATGAGCAACCCCAACCGCTGCCCCGCGCGAGCCGCCTTCTCCGCGCGCTCGGCCAGCCCGCTCGCCGACATCGCGTCCTTCGCCATCCGCGCCAGCAGGTGAATCTGCAACTGCAGCGCGTTGAGCGGAGACTTGAGCTCGTGCCCCGCGACGGACAGCAGCTCATCGCGCGCCTTCACCGCCTGCGTCGCCGCGCCGTACAGCCGCGCATCCTCGATGGCCAGCGCCGCCCGCGCCGCCAGGCTCTCCAGCAGCGCGCGCTCCTCCGCGGTGTACTCGCGTCCACGCGCCTCGCGGATGACGCCCAGCGTGCCCAGCACCCGTCCTCGCGCCCCCAACGGAACGATGATGAGGCTCTGCGGCCCGTACTGCTCCAGGAACGAAATCCCCTCGGGCGAGCGGTCCCCGAGCAGCTCCTCCGCGCTCAGCCGGGGAACGAAGAGCGTCTGCCCCGTCGCCACCACCCGGCCCGACAGGCCTTCGCCCACCCGCGCCGGATTCATCCGCAGCGACGACTCCAGCACCCCACGCGCCGCCGGGTCCGGATGGTGCGCCGCCACCAGCTCCAGCTGCTCCCGGTCCTCGGCGAGCAGCTGCAACACGCACCCGCCCCCCAGCGCCTCGGACACCTTGCGCGCCAGCACGTCCAGCACCGTGGGCAGGTCCAACCCCGCCTCGGCGATGAGCTGGCTCACCTGCACCAGCACGTGCAGCCGCGCGGCGCTGCGCCGGCTCTCCTCCTCCGCGGCACGCGCCGCGCGGAACAGCCGCGCATTGTCCATGGCCAGCGCCGCGCGCCGCGCCAGCTCCTCCGCCAGCGACAAGTCCTCCACGCCGAAGGCAGGCCGCTCCGCGTCCCGCACGAAGGTGAGCGCCCCCAGCGTGCGCTGCCGGGCCACCAGCGGCGTGATGATGAGCGTGCTGTCCCCCCACACCGGCAGGACACCGCCCTCGCCCGGCGTCATCCGCGTCCGGCGCCGCTCCATGCGGGGCTGCCCGCTCGACAACACGCGCGTCAGCGGCGACGGCGTGCCCTGCTCCGCGGGGAAGCTCGTCAGCTCCAGCACCCGCTCCGCCTTCTCCGGGTCCGCGTGCAGCACCGCCAGCCGCCGCACGACGCCCTCCTCGTACGAGTCCACCGCGCACCCATCCGCGAAGTGCCCCAGCGCCAGCCGAGCCACCCCGGACACCGTCTCCTCCCACCCCAGCGAGCCCGACACCAGCGCGCTCGCGTCCGCCAGCAGGCTCAGCCGGGCCCCCAGCGCCTCCGCCTCCAGCCGGGCGGTGTGCTCGCGCTCATAGAGCCGCGCGCGCTCCAGCGCCTGCCCGCACTGCCGCGACAGCCCGACGATGGACGCCCGCTCCAGCGCGGAGAAGCCCGTCTCCCGCTCGAAGCCGAAGGCCAGCGTGCCGAACGCCCGCCCCTCGACGAACAGCGGGAGCAGCGCCAGCGCCCGCAGCGGCCCGCCCGCCATGGCCTCCGCGAGCTTCGGCGAGCGCGCCCGCACCGCCGCCCGAGACTCCAGCCACACCGGCGTCTCCCCCCGCGCCGCGCCGCCCTGCCCCACGCGAGACAAGGCCCGCAACGGCTCCAGCACCGCCTCCGCCACCCCCACCGAGGCGATGCGCTCCGCTGGCGCGCCCCCCTCGCCCGTCAGGTGCACCATGCCCGCCACCGCGCCCACCGCGGGAAGGCCCAGGTCCAACACCACCTGCGCCACCGCCTCGCGCGTGAGCGTCTGACCGAACGCCTCCGTCACCGCCTGGAAGCGCCCCAGCCGCGACACCTCCGCCCGCCCCACCTCCGCGCGCGCTCGGGTGGTCGCCTGCTCGCGCTCCAACACCAGCCCCGCCAGCCGCGCATGCAACCCGAAGCGCTGGAGGGCCTCCTCCTGGGGCACCCACCCCTCGCGCTGGATGCCACACAAGACGCCCACGACGCCCTCGCCCACGGAGGCCGTGAGCGGCAGCGACACCAGGGACACCGCGCCCATCCGCGCCCGAGCCTCCCGCGCCTCCGACAGGAGCGAGTCCCGCTCCAGGTCCACCGTCACGTACGGCAGCAGCGCCCCGTCGATGTCACGAGCCCCTTCCAGCAGCCGCTCGCCGCACGCCTGCGTGGCGTCCTCGGGCAGGCCGGGCGTGGTGAGCACACGAGGGACACTTTCGTCCTCTCGCCAACACATGAAGGCACCGGACGCACCGAGGGCCGACGCCGCCTCGCGCAGCAGCGCCTCCAGCACCGCCCGCACGGACGGCGCCACGGTCAGCCGCTCCAGGGTCCGCGCCATGCGGTCCGCCGCGGCCGCCAGGTTGCTCTCGGGCACCTTCATGCCCACACGTCCCCCCGGCCCCGAAGGCCCTACCGCGAAGCCGTGAGTGTCCCATGTCCAGTGGACCCGCGAAACCCGAAGGTACCTGTCCTCAGGTACAAGGCCGCGCGGCTTTCAGTGAGCGAACACATTGAAGAACGCGAAGAAAATCTCCAGGACGATGAGCAGGATGATGACCGCCTCCAGCGTGTGGGAGCGGTCGATGTCCACGTCGCCCTTGAGCAGCCCATACGTCTGCGCCAGCAGCTGCTGCTTGCGCGTGACGGAGCCCTGCCACGCGGAGATGCGCATGCGCTTCACCGCGCCCTCGTAGACCTTGGCCAGGTAGAAGTCGCCAATGATTTTCAGGCTGTTGTCCACCCGCTCGATGAACTCGTTGAGGTCCACCAGCGTGGAGAGCGTCTGCCGCGTCAGCGTGCGATAGGGGCTGCGGAACAGCCGCGTCCACTCGTGGCGCTTGGCCTGGACCTCCTCGTGGATGCGCGCGATGTGCTCGTCCAGCTTCTCGTCGTAGTAGCGGAACTCCAACAGCTGCGCGTTGGCGATTTCGAGCAGGTCCGGGATGTCCCCCGAGCCCGACGGCTCGTAGACGAACGCGCTGTTCCAGTCGATGACCACCAGGTCGTTGACGGTGTAGCTGAAGCGCACCTGCGTGACGGCCTCGCTCTCCCGGCGCGACAGCGGCGTCTGTCCGTTCTCCCCCAACAAGAGCCGCGCCAGGTCCGCCTCCTGGAGCACCTCCTCCGCGGAGGGCTGGCCTCGGATGCTCTCCGCGAAGAGGACCGTGTAGCTCTCGCTCTGGTCCCACAGGTGCGGCTCCTGCACCGCCGGGGCAATCGTGCGCCGCACCCCCTCCACCAGCTCCAGCGCCAGGTCCTCCAACGCCTGGCTGTCATAGAGCTCGTCCGCGACCAGGGTGAGCTCCTCCAGCGTCGTGCCCGGCACCACCGGGACGCGCAGGATGATGGACGCGGCGCCATGGTCGAACAGGCGCGCGGTGGCATCCACCGTGACGGGCCCTCCGCCCAGCGCCAGCGGGCGCCGCCCCAGCTCATACGCCAGCGGCGGGTTGGGGAGCTGGATGTACTGGCTGTTCTCCCGGGACAGCTTCAGGCGGCGGGTGTCTTCCGACACGGCCCGGCGCGCCCGCTCGAGGTTGATCTCCTCCGCGATGTCGAACGTCCGATAGCAGAGGATGTGCGCCTTCTCGAAGACCAGGGGGGACGCGGCGGACATGGTCCTCCCAGCCTAGCCCGTGCGCCTCCCCCCAAGGATGCGCATTTCCCCAAGGCCCACCCCTGTCAGTCCTTGCCCTCGCGCCTCGGGAGGAGGGGCCCCGAGCGCGGGCCGCCCTTTCCGTCACATTGTCGATGTTTCACGAGGGACGCGTGTCACCCCACCCGGGGCCCGCCATCCCTCTCATCCGACCGGAACGTCAAGACAGGCGCGCAACGCCTGCCATGCCCGAATCCACTGCTCAAGGGGAGGGTTTGGAGCCTCTCGCCCCCGGCGGCATCAGCTCCGTACGCACATCCCACAACTCCGGGAAGAATCGCAAATCCAACGCCTTGCGGAGAAAGCCCACACCGGAGGAGCCGCCGGTGCCCTGCTTGAAGCCGATGATGCGCATCACCGTCATCATGTGGCGGTAGCGCCAGAGCTGGAAGCGCTCCTCGGTGTCCACCAGCTTCTCGCACATCTCATAGGCATCCCAGTGCGCGTCGATGTCCTCGTAGATGCGCCGGAAGACCTCCACCACCGCGGGGCTCTTCTCGTACGGCTGGCGCCAGTCGCGCCGGGCATGGTCTTCCGGAATGGCATGTCCCTTCCGCGCCAGGTAGCGGAGGAACTCGTCATACAGGCTGGGGGACTGGAGCAGCCGCTCCAGCTCCCCATGCAACTCCGGCTGGTGGCGGAAGGGACCCAGGGCATTCACATCCTTGTTGCCCAGCAGGAACTCCAGCGCCCGGTACTGCCAGCTCTGGAAGCCAGACGCCGGCCCCAGCGCATCCCGGAACTCCAGGTACTCATTGGGCGTGAGTGTCTCCAGGACACTCCATTGCTCGAAGAGCATCCGCTGGATGTGGGCCACCCGCGCGAAAATCTTGAAAGAAGGCTCCAGCCGGTCCGCCTGGACATAGCGGATACACGCGCCCAGCTCGTGGATGAGAAGCTTCATCCACAGCTCGCTGGTCTGATGCTGGATGATGAAGAGCAGCTCGTCGTGGTGCGGGGGCTGCGAGCGCGGAACCTGCGCCGTCAACAGCCGGTCGAGCTGTAGGTATTCACCGTACGTGGTCCGTCCGGCCAGGTCGGTGATGATTCCAGGCTCCAGGTCTCGAGTCTTCATGGGCCCGGGCATTCATGCCCCTGCAAGCCCCCGCGGGCAAGACTTCCCGTACGGGCTTTCTCCCGAACCCTCTCCAGACAACGGAGGGCAGGTTGACGGAAGTCGCGGTCACTCTCTGCCCGGGCCGGGGCAGCGTGCCGCTGATTAACCGTTCGCGGCTTGCGCTGCTGCTGCCAGGGCCTTCGACGCGGCGCGGCCACGCGGAAGCTTGATGTCATCCACGCTGTCGGCGGGCGCGTAGTCGACCCACGCGGACGGACGGCGGTTGGTCTTCTCCAGCATCCGCAGCTTCTGGTAGTGCGCGGCGCAGTAGCCCTTGGTCCGGCTGGGCTTGCCGCAGCCGATGATGGCGCACACGCGCGAGCCATCCGCGCTGGCCACCGCGGGCTTGCGGCCCCGGCGCTTGCCACCCGCCGGAGCAGCCGCCGCGGCGCTCAGCGCACCGCGCGCCGCCGCGGGGGGACGGCCCACCGCCTTGCGGCCGGCCTTCGCCGCCGGAGCCTGGGCGCCGAACAGGGGCCCCACGACCTCGGCCAGCGGCGCCAGGCGCTCCGCCACGTTGCGCAGCGCATCCAGGTCCGCCGTGCCGGACTCCAGGCGGGAGACCACGTCGCGCAGCGGCTTGAGCTGGACCTCGATTTCGTTACGGATCATGTCCCGAAACGCTTTATCCACGGACATTCGTTCAATCCTCGTCTTGGCTAGTCTGGGAGTTGAAGGACTAGATGGGGGAGTTGATTTGTGAAGCCGCTCATACCCATACCTGTCAATTTAGGATTTGTCTAAAGGAAGCGATAAAAGATGTGTAAAAGGTGTGACTGGCGGACGTATCACCCCCCCGGCGTCCCAGGTCGGGTCGCATTCCAGTGAGACGGGAACGGCGCTCCGCCGTCCCGCCAGCGGTCATCCGCCCTGGGGCACGCCCCGAATCAATGCCCTTCATGGCCGCGCGAGCGCAGTGCATTGCGCGCCCGGGTCAGCTCCAGGCTCAACACCTGCTGCTCCTGCGGGTCCAACACCGTGGTGAGCCTGGGAAGCAAAGCCCTCTCTTCTTCTTGGAAATGCGCGGCCCACAGGTCCTCGAGCGCCAGGAAGCGGGCCTGCCAGTCCGCACTCCCCAGTGGGAGTTCCTCCAACTCATCCATGAGCTCACGCATGGCCAGTGACTCCTCGGCCAGCCGGCGCGCCCGGTGACGCCCCTCCACCCGGGCCACCAGCGGCTGAAGACAACGCTCCTCCAGCCACGTGTGCTGTCGCAGCAACGCCAACAGCTCCCGCTGGGCACTGAGAGGCTCTGGCTCGGCACTGGAGACAAGCCGCGCGAAGCGCTCCTCCAGCGCATGGTGCTCCTCGACGAGGATGTCGAACGGGCCTCCCATGCCCTCAACCATCCGCACGGTACCGGAGGCAGACAACCGAAGGCGCCCTTCATTCGCACATTATTAAAACTCAAACAATCGGGTGAGCAGTCGTTCAGCGGGGTGAAACAACGGCCGGAGGCTGCCGCACCCGAGGCGGCGAAGCCCATGGGAGAGGACGCGAAGCGTTGCCTACTCAAAGCAACCTCCCACGGTGGGCCCGTCGCGCCCCCCCGAGGACGGTGCGTGGTATTGGCGAGCCTGGAGGGGTGTGGGCGGGGGCCTGTCTGCTCGGCCCGCCAGGCAGGCGTCAGGCGCGGCCCGCACCGGCTCGGTGGCTCACACCGCCGCGAGCGGGCGCCCCGGGTGGCGCGGACTCCCAGGGGTGGCAAGGATTGAGGGAACCCGCCTTTGCCTGGGAGTCCCAGGAATGAGAGACGCCGCCGCGCGCTGGTCCCGTAGCACCCTGTTGTTCCTGTCACGACAGCGCTGGCTGAAGGACCAGGCGACGCGGGTGAGGAGTCTCCGGCAGCTCTCCCGCCGCTTCGTCGCCGGAGAGACGCGGGAGGAGGCCCTGGCGGCGGTGAGGCGGCTCAACGCCCGGGGGCTGTGGGCGTCCTTCGACCACCTCAACGAGACGGTGCGCGACGCGGAGGAGACGCGCGAGGAGGTGCGTGAGTACCTGCGGCTCCTGGAGGACATCGACCGGACGGGCGCTCGGGCCAACGTGTCGCTCAAGCTGACACAATGCGGGCTGCTCTTGGACCCCGCGCTGGCCCTGGAGAACGCGCGCGCGGTGGTGGCGGAGGCGCGGGCCAGAGGCTCCTTCGTGCGGGTGGACATGGAGCACGGCGCCGTCACCCAGGCGACGCTGGACATCGTCCGCCAGCTCCACGCCGAGCACGGTGAGTCACACGTGGGCGCGGTGCTGCAGAGCTGCCTGCGGCGCACGGAGGCGGATGCCCGCGCGCTGTGCGCCGAGCGGGTGCGCATCCGTCTCTGCAAGGGCGCCTATCTGGAGGGCCCGGACATCGCCTTCCCAGACAAGCCAGACGTGGACGCGTGCTTCGTGCGCTGCATGCGGGTGCTGCTCGACAGCGGCGTGTATCACGGCATCGCCACGCACGATGAGCGGATGCTCGAGGCCACGCTGGAGCATGCGGAGCGAAGACACCTTCCGCGCGACGCGTTCGAGCTCCAGATGCTCCATGGCATCCGGGAGGACCTTCAACGGCAACTGGTGGACCAGGGTTACCGGGTACGCATCTACGTGCCCTACGGGCGCCACTGGTATCCCTATCTCATGCGCCGCATGGCGGAGCGCCCCGCCAACCTCGCGTTCGTCCTGCGCCACCTCGCCCGAGGCCGCGCGCGCTCGCGGGAATGACAGACGCTTCCCTCGCGCGGAAGGAGGGAACTCCCATCCCGCGCGAGGGAAGCGGTGAGGCCTAGAAGTAGCCGCCGATGGTGGTGGCGACGCCGAAGGTGACCTCGACATCGTCACCCAGGCCCAGGGCCAGCCGAGGACCAGCGCCCAGGAAGAAGTGCGGCGTGACGTGGTACAGGAAGGGCGCGTAGCCCTCCAGGATGACCGTGGCCGCGGCGAGCGTGCCCTCGGGGATGGTCCCCAGGAGGTCGTCACCCACGTTCAGGGTGACCACGCCCTTGGGCCACACGGAGATCTTGTCGGTGAGGGAGATGTTGTAGCCCACCCGAGCGCTGATGCCGAAGGCCGCCGCCGTGTCTCCCTCGGGGAACACCACGCGCAGCCGGATGCCGCTGCCGATGGAGAGGTTCTCCTTCAGGAAGTAGTCGACGCTCGGCTCGATGGAGAAATACCCATAGCCGGAGCCCTCGGTGGTGTAGCCCAGGCTGCCCGACGCATCCGAGCTGACGACAATCTGCCCGGCGTTGCCGAAGCTCCCGCCGCCGCTGCTACCGCCAGCCTCGGACTGCGCGCTCGCGCTCGTCGCGACCATCACCCCTGCCGCCACGGCCATCCACTGATGTGTCTTCATGAAGCGTCCCTCCATTGACATTGCCCGTGGTCAGTCCCGGGCTTGCGGCGGACTCTTCTAGTCAAACAACGCTGGCGCGCATCCTTTTTTCGTCCTGCATGCGTCATCTACCGCAGCAGCACAACTTGAGAATCCGCCCGAAACATCAGGACCTCGTTGGAACTCCCAGGAAGACAGACCCGAAAAAGGCTGTCCTCACGGGGAGTTCCCTCGCCTCGAGCGCCACGTGAGACATGGCATGAGACACACGCCCGCGTGGAGGCGGATGTGGGCGCTCACGGACGGGAAGGTCGGCCGGGTGGAGGAGTCGAAAGGTCCCGGCCGGCCCTCCCATTCACGAAGTCCCGTGCCTCCCGCGGCCTTGTCCGCGGGAGTACGGCGCACGGCACGAGGACCTCGGATAGCAAGCACCACGCCACGGGGGCGCCGCTGGAATTCCAATCACTTGTCACGGGCGGCAGCCGCGCGCCCCCGCCTGGGACGAACGGAGGCGGGACCCAGCCGTCCCGGAAGCGGACAACGGACGGTGGGACTCAGTTGTCCCAGGAGAGGGTGTATTCGCTGTCGAGCAGCGACGTCTGGCGTCCCTGGACCCGGATGTCCTGGGCGCCCACGGCCTGGAGGGCCCCTTCGAGCATGCCTTCGTTGTAGGCGACGGGCGTGAAGATGCGGCGCATGTGGATGCGGCCCGCGCGCGCGGAGGTCCATTCCACCTGGACCTCTCCGAAGTCGATGGCCATGCGGTAGGCCTCCGGGAGCATGTTCACCAGGAGCTTGGGGTCTCCGCCCACCTGCTGGCGGAGCTCGGAGCCGAACATGGAGCTCGCGAAGGCCAGCGTCCCCTGGACGCCAATCTGGCGCATGACCTCCTCGGCGCCCCCCAGCTGCGGGGCGAGCAGGTTCGTCGCCGCGAAGAACAGACGCAGGAAGGGAGGGAAGGGATACAGCTCGGTGGGGTCCGGGTCCACGGGATAGTCGCCCGCGTCCATGATGTGTTTCACCGCCTGCTCACCGCCGAGGAACCTCACGGTGTCGAGCACCGCGGCGAAGTGCATGCCGCGAATGTGCTCGGTGGGCTGCACGAGCGCCAACCGCGACTCCAGCTCACGCTGCACCGCTTCCGGCGTGTTCCACGTACCGCGTTCCATGAGCCGACCTCCGCCATGAAAAATCGCGTGGAATGCTCGCACAGCTGGGTGTCACACGCGAACTCCTGGAGCACTCGCGATTCCCTGGCACCTCCCGTCCAGGTGGAGCCCTCCGATGTGACACGTCGGGTGAAACGGCGCCCTGTTACGCGCCTTCGGCTTCCTTGCGCAGCTTCGCGTCGAGCAGAAAGTTGCCGAAGGGCACCAGCGACGCGCCGAAGGCCACCGCCACGCGCGAGAACGACCAGCGCAGCGCGATGGCCACCTCCATCAGCGCGAACAGGTAGAGCACGAACAACAACCCGTGTGTCATGCCCGTGAAGCGCACCGCCAGCGGCATGTCCGCCGCGTACTTCAGCGGCATGGCGATGAACAGCAACACGACGAACGACAGGCCTTCCAGCAAGGCCACCGCGCGAAATCGTCCAAGAGGGGTCTTCAACATGGCTCGCTCCTCCCCCTCTCTCCCACCCTCCGCCCCCCGCGTCCATGCGACAGGCTGACGCACCCCACCCGCCCGCCTGCCCGCCCGCCCTTCTTCCCGTGTCACCCGCCCCTCTAGAATGAGCCGGGTGAAATCCGGAAGGCTCGTGCTCTCGTCTCCAGGGGGACAACATGCCAGGCAATGACAAGCTGGAATCCAGCATCCGAATGGCGCGCGCGGACCGCAA
Source organism: Myxococcus stipitatus (assembly GCF_038561935.1). The sequence continues at coordinate 10,017,976 of NZ_CP102770.1, forward strand.
GGGGGTGAGGCTGGTGATGGAGCGGCCCAACGGGGTCCTCAACACGGTGGCGATGCGGCTGGTGGTGAGCGGGAAGATGCAGGGCCAGGAGCGGCGGCAGCTGCACTCGGACGTCTTCACCGGCAACAGCGTGCTGGCCCTGCCGGACGACTTCCTCCCCTCCGCGGCCCAGGGCTGGGTGCGCGTGGTGTTCTCCGTGGCCGACCCGACGGGCGGCGGCGCGCGGTTCCTCCAGCGCGTCTCCCTCGTCTTCGAGAAGGGGCACCAGGAGGTCCTCTGGGATGACTTCTCGCTCCAGAAGGGCGCCGTCGCGGACTTCATCACGCTCACCTGGACGGTGGTGGAATGAAGCGCCTCCTCGCGCTGCTGCTCGCCCTCGCCCCCGCGGCCCGCGCCCAGGACCCGGGCACGGTGCCGCTCGACTTTCCCAGCATCGCCAGAGGCGGCTCGGAGACCGCCGCGGGGCTGGACATCGCCACGGCGGGAGAGGTCGTCCACCCCGCGAACCCCACGGCCTTGGTGGCCAGCCTGCGGGGCGTGGGCGCGGTGCTCGACGGCACCCAGGCGTCGTTCGCCCTCCAGTTCAATCCCTACCTGCTCACCCAGGGCTTCGAGCGGCTCTACCCGGAGGCCGTCGCCGCGCGCCAGGCGTCCACCGCCACGCGGCTGCTCCAGGACACCGCCATCACCCTGGCCATCGGCCAGGACACGCCCTTCCAGGACTTCATCCCGCCCAAGGGGCGCTTCGCCACCGTCATGGCCGGCGTGTCCGTGGACGTGCTCGGCGAGCGCGGCATCTACGGTGCCCGCTACAACACGTGCATCCAGCAGGTGCTCGCGGACACAAGCCTGTATGAGTTCCCCGACCCGCCCCTGCCCGGCGACTTCGAGGATAGCGCCTCCTTCCAGAAGGCCCAGGCCGAGCACCGCGTCGCCATGGAGGCCGCGAGACAGGCGGGCATCGCCCGCATCACCCAGCGGCTCTCCGGCTGCACGCGCGAGTCACGCGAGTCGTCCAGCGCCCTGTTCCTCTCGGCGGGAGGACGCTGGGTGACGCCGGGGCTCAAGTCGCAGGAGGGCGATGGCGTCGCCATCCAGCGCGGCTTCGGCGCGGCGACGCTGGACCTCCTGAGCAGCGCGGACTCCAACCTGGAGGTCGCCCTGCAAGTGCGGCTGCTCCAGGAGCGTCAGCGTCCGGAGTTGGCGATGGACAAGTGGATGGACGTGGGCCTGTCGTTCGGCGTCGCGTCGCGTCGCTTCCAGCTCAAGCTGGAGGCGAACCAGTCCCTGGTGAAGCTGGGTGGGACGGAGTCCCGGCGCGCGAGCCTCATCGCCCACACGCGCGTCGTCATCGCCGAGCGCTTCACCGTGGGCCTGGGCGTCCAGGGCCAGGGCGAGGACATGTCCGATGCGCTGGGACAGCTCCGCCCCAGCCTCGTGCTCGACTTCGCCGAGCTGCCCTCGCTGCTCCAGCCCGTGTCCGCGCCTCGCGGCTGAAGCGCCTTTGCGCCTGGCTCGCGGCGTCACCGTCCGCGAGGCAGGTGGACCCCCTGCGCCGCCAGGTCCTCCGGCGTGTTCACATTCACCAGCGAGCGCAGGGACGGGTCCACGGCGCGCAGCGCGGACTCGGGCAGCACACGCGCGCGAAAGCGAGACAACAGCTGGCGCAGCGACGGGTCCTCCGACAGCGTCGAGAGCCAGACACCCGCCAGCGCGGAGCGATACACGGCCAGCAGCGGCTCCACGCGTCCGGAGGACTCGAAGCACACCGCGTCCACGTCGTCTCCGCGTGCGTCCAACAACACGCGCAATGCCTCCCACGCGATGAAGGGCATGTCACACGCCACCGCCACCACCCACGGCGTGCGGGACGCGGACAGCGCCGCGTGCACCCCGCCCGGCGCGCCCTTGTTCCGCACCGTGTCCGCCACCGTCCGCAGCCCATACAGCGCATACGTCGCCAGGGTATTGGCCACCAGCAACACGTCCCCGAAGCGTGGCGCCAGCGTGAGCTGTCGCGAGAGCACCGTGCGGCCTTCGACTTCCAGCAGGCCCTTGGGCACTCCGGACAGACGCCGGCCCTGCCCTCCCGCGATGATGGCGAACGTGACGTCTGGGTATGTCACCTCGAGGCTGTCACCCATGGGTTCCGTGGCTCGCGTCTCATCCGGCAGGATGCCATGGCCGCCCCCGCGAGGGAGCCCACCTCACGCACGTCCCGCCGCGTTGACGCGGCGAGTCCATGGCTGGCCACCCGGCGGACAAGCGGCGCGAGGCGGTGGGTGGACAATGGCCAGGGCTCGCGGCGTAGTCTGCGCGCGCCGATGCCTCTCCTGTCCCTGTCCGCCGCCCGGCTGGCCTCGCTGGAAGCCGTTGCTCCAGCGGCGACCGAGCGGGTGCCCCTGCTCGACGCCCATGGCCGGTTCCTGGCCGAGGAGGTCCGCGCCTCGCGCACCCTGCCCGGCTGCGACAACTCCGCGATGGATGGCTGGGCCGTGCGGGCGGAGGAGACGCGCGGCGCGAACCGGGACCAGCCCGCGCGCCTGCGGGTCCTCGAGACCGTCTACGCCGGAGCCCTGCCCACCCGAGCGCTCCAGCCCGGCGACGCGACGCGCCTCTTCACGGGCGCCCCCATCCCCCCCGGCGCGGACGCCGTCGTGCGGCAGGAGGCCGCGCGCGCCACGCCGGATGGCCAGGCCGTGGACGTCTTCATCCAGGTGCGCCCCGGCCACGACATCCGCCGCAGGGGAGAGGAAGTCCTGGCGGGCGCGCCCCTGGTCGCCGCGGGACAACACGTGAGCGCCGCGGTGCTGGGCGTGCTCGCGTCCCAGGGCATGACCCACGTCCAGGTGCGGCCCGCGCCGCGCGTGGCGGTGCTGGCCACGGGCGACGAGCTCGTGCGGCCGGGCGAGCCCGCGTTTGCGCATCAGGTCTACGAAAGCAACCTGGTGTTGATAGCAGCACTCGCACGCGAGGCGGGCGCCGACGTGCGCCACCTGTCGCGCGCCCGCGACGACGAGCAGGCCCTGCGCGAGGCCATCACCCGCGTCGCGCCCGAGGTGGAGGTGCTCATCACCACGGGCGGCGCGTCGGTGGGTGACAAGGACCACGTCAAGCGGGTGCTCACCTCGCTGGGGGCACACTTCCTCGTGGATGGCGTGGCCCTCAAGCCCGGCAAGCCCGTGGCCGTGGCGCGCCTGGGGCACACCGCCGTCGTCGTGCTGCCCGGCAACCCCGGCGCGGCCACCGTCGCGTTCGACCAGCTCGCCCGCCCGCTGCTGCTCAAGCGCCAGGGCGTGCTCGAGACGCGCCGCCGCGTCCACGCCCGCCTGTCAGAAGCGCGACACAAGCAAGCCGGGCTCGCCTACCTCATCACCGCGACGCTGGAGCACGACGGCCCCACCGGGCCTCGCGCCGTGCTGCGTGCGCAGGGCGCGGGACAGCTCCTGCAGAACCTCCACACGGATGGCTGGGTCATCCTCCCTCCGGGTCGCGCCGACTTCAGCGAGGGGGAGCGCGTCGAGGTGGAGCTGTTCGACCGGCCTCGCTTCCACGCGGTGGACGCGGCCCCGGCGAGCACCGAGCCATGAGCAGCCGGGTGCCCGCCATCAGCATCATCGGCTGGTCCGGTGCGGGGAAGACCTCGCTCGTCGAGCGCCTGATTGCCGAGCTCGCCTCACGCGGCCTGCGCGTGGCCGCCGTGAAGCACTCCTCCGACGACCACCCCCTCCACCGCTCCGGCAGCGACACCGCCCGCTTCCAGGCCACCGGCGCCGCCCTCACCGGCTTCGCCACCCCTTCGGGTGTGCAGCTCACCACCGGCGCGTCCCCCACCCAGGCGCTCCCGGAGCTGCTCACCCGCCTCGCCGGCGCGTGGGATGTCGCGCTCGTGGAAGGCTGGAAGGACGGCCCGCTCCCCAAGCTGGAGGTGTGGCGCGAGGGCCTGGGTCCCCCGCTGGCCGAGTCCCGCCCCGGCGTCTTCGCCCTCGTCACGGACGCGCCCTCCGCGCCCACCTCCGCCGCGCGCGTCCTGTCGTCCCGGGACACCTCCGCCATCGCGGACGCCATCCTCCAGCACCTGCGCCCTCCCCGGCGCGCGCCGCTGCCTCCGGCCGATGCGCGCGGCCTCGCGTCGCGCCCGGTGCAACGCTGGAATGGCGACACCCTCCTCGCCCTCGAGGACGACACCCTCGCCGTCGAGGAGCCGCTCGAGCTGCGCGTCAACGGCGAGACACTGGCCACGACCATGAGGACCCCCGGGTACGACCGCGAGCTGGCCGTCGGGTTCCTCCTCGCGGAGGGGTTGATCCGGGGTGCAAATGACCTCGCCACCTTGGCGCATTGTGGCCGCCCCGGAGAGGAAGGCTGGGGAAACACACTCGAAGTCACACCTGCCCCGGGTGTCATCATTGACCCCGAGGCGCGGCGTGCCACACGCCGAGGCACCCTCACCACGTCCGCATGCGGAGTGTGTGGGCGGCGCAGCGTGGAGGACCTGCTCGCGGCCTGCACGCCGCTTCCGCCCGGCCCGGTCCTTCCCCCCGCCGCGGTGGCGCGCGCCACGGAGCGCCTGCGCGAGGTGCAGCGGAACTTCGCTCGGACGGGGGGAGTCCACGCCGCCCTGGCGCTCGACGCCGAGGGGCAGCTTCTGGCCGGCCACGAGGACGTGGGCCGCCACAACGCCGTCGACAAGGTGGTGGGCGCGCTGCTGCTCTCCGGAGCGCTCCGCGCGAGCGCCGCGCCCGAGCGCGGCATGACACGTCAGCCCGCGATTCTCGCCGTCAGCGGACGTGTCAGCTTCGAAATCGTCCAGAAGGCCGTCATGGCCAGAATCCCAGTCATCGCGGGGGTTTCCGCCGCCACGACGCTCGCCATCGACCTGGCGCTGCGTTCCGGCGTGACGCTGGCCACGTTCGTTCGGAACGGCCGATTCAACATCCACACCCACCCCGAACGCCTCGGTCCGCGCTAACCACGCGAAACTCCTCTCGGACTACCGATGGCGTCCTACAGTCTCGTACTGCGCGTGACACTCACGTCAGACCGGCATCATAGATGCAACGTGTCGGGACTCAGTTGCGACATCCAGGAAAGTCCGGATGTCCAGCCAGGTGTTCGCTGGGACCCGATGAGATGGGACGAGAGTCGGATGATCCAAAGATTTCACACCATGTCACGTCTTAGTCGCCGTGCCGGGGCTTGCTACGCACCGCACAAACATGGCAAAAAGCAGTTCTTTCCGACTTGAAGTTTTTCAGCCTCAACGGCAGCCTCTATCACCACAACTGCACATCTCCGTGGGCAGGTAGAGGGGGGTGGACACGATGAGCAGCGCAAGTACTGGTGCGGCGGTCGGGAGTCCTGGGTCGGCATCCGCTCAGGCAAACGCGACGGACTCCTCGGTGGAGGAGCAGGTTCCTGGCCCCAAGCTGGCGCCGGGATTCGCCGCGAAGCTGAACCTCACGGTGGACCTGGCGCTCATGTCGGTGGTGTTGACGGCCTCCGCATGGCTGGACGGTCTGTTGTTCGCGGAGCCCGGCTGGCTGTTGCCGGCGCTCATCGTCACGTCGCTGGTCGTGTGGATCATCACGGGCACGGCGCTGTGCCTGTACGACTCGCGCTTCGCGGAGCGCAGCAAGCTGGACCACGTGGCGCTGGTGTCGGTGACGACGCTCGCGGTGGTGACGGTGCTGGCGGTGGTGAACCTGGCGCTGCCGGAGCCCCTGAAGGTCCCCGGCCTGGTGCCGCTGCTGGTGCTCTTCTGGCCGGTGGCGCTGCTCTTGCGCCTGTTCGTCTTCCGCCAGGTGGCCTCGCAGGAGCGGCCCACCAACTCCGTGCTCATCGTCGGCACGGGGGCGTTCGGCCGCTACTCCGGCGAGGACCTGGCGCGCCGCGGCCGCAGCGAGCTGCTCGGCTACATCCGCTTCAACGACGACACGGGCTCCATTGGAGAGCTGCCCGCCAAGGTGCTGGGCACGGTGGATGACCTGGAGCACATCCTCCGCAACACCGCGGTGGACGAGGTCTACATCGCCGGCAACACGCTCAAGCAGGGCGAGGCCATGCAGGCGTCCATCAAGCTGGCGGAGCGCTTCGGCGTGCCGTTCGCGCTGCCGGCGCACACCTTCCGCCTGGACCGCGCGCGTCCCGTCAACGTCGCCGCGGTGGCGGACGGCTTCCTGCACTTCGCGGCGGTGAGCCCCAAGCCGCACCAGATGGCGATGAAGCGCCTGTTCGACATCTGCGTGTCCGCGGTGGCGCTGTGGATGCTCCTGCCGCTGCTGGCCTTCGTGGCGCTGGCGGTGAAGCTCACGTCGAAGGGGCCCATCTTCTTCAAGCAGTACCGCGTCGGGCAGAACGGCAAGCCGTTCTACATGCTCAAGTTCCGCTCCATGGTGGTGAACGCGGAGGAGCTGAAGGAGAAGCTGGCCGCGCTCAACGAGCAGTCCGGCCCCGTCTTCAAGATGAAGAACGACCCGCGCATCACCGGCATCGGGCGCTTCATCCGCAAGTTCTCCATCGACGAGCTGCCCCAGTTCATCAACGTGCTGCGCGGAGAGATGAGCATCGTCGGGCCGCGACCTCCGGTGCCCAGCGAGGTGGCCAAGTACGAAACGTGGCAGCGACGTCGCCTCTCGGTGCGACCGGGCCTCACCTGCATCTGGCAGGTGTCCGGTCGCAACCAGATCTCCTTCGAGGAGTGGATGTACCTGGACATGCAGTACATCGACCACTGGACCCTCACCAGCGACCTGCGTCTCTTGCTCCAGACAGTGCCAGTGGTGATTACTGGGCGAGGCGCCAGCTAGGCTGTCCAGCATCCTGACTTCCTCGGGGGCGGCATTGACGTGCCGCCCCCGCTCGTCTTCTATGAACCCGGGCTGTCCGGCCGACGCCCGGGGGACCCGCTCCACCGTGAATACCCACAGCGAATCCACGCAGCAGAATGCCCAGGAGCATGAGCGCTCCCAGGAGGCGATGGGGGCCGTGCGCAACGGCCTGCAGCTCGGAGGCTCGCTGCTGGTGACGTATGCGATTGCCTTCGGCATCCGTCCCCTGCTCACGCACTACCTGTCACCCGAGGACTTCGGTCGCTTCAACTGGGCGGACAGCTTCTCCGCCATCTTCTTCATCGCCACCAACCTCGGCCTGGAGATGTACATCCGCAAGGAGGTGTCGCGCCGGCCCGAGCACGCCAGCGACTTCTTCGGCACCTCCCTGCTCGTCCGGCTGGGCCTCACCGTCGTGTTGATGGGCGCGCTGACGCTCGTCATGTCCTACCGGGGTGACTCCCCGGAGATGCGCGCGCTGGTGCTCGTGTTCGGCCTGGCGCAGCTGCTCATCATGCTCAACGCGTCCATGGCGGCGTTGCTGCACGCCAAGGGCAAGGTGGCGGGGCTGTCCATCTCCAACGTCGTCACCAAGGTGGTGTGGGGCGGAGGCCTGCTCGCCGTCGGGGTGCTGCGCCTGCCGCTGCCCTGGCTGGCGGTGCCCGTCGTCGCGTCGGAGGCCATCAAGTTCGTGGTGGGCTGGCACCTGGCGCGCCAGCACATCGGCCTGGTCTTCCGTGTGGACCTGGCCGCCATGTGGAAGGTGCTCAAGGCGGGCCTGCCCTACTTCCTCACCGCCGCGGCGCTGGCCACCAACGGGCGCCTGGACATCATGATTCTGGGGATGCTGGGCAGCCACGAAGAGGTGGGCTGGTACAGCGCCGCGTGGAGCATCTCCAACATCACCTTCGCGCTGAACCCCGTCATGGGCTGGGTGCTGCTGCCGCTCATGTCCCGCGCCGCCGCGCGCTCCGAGGAGGAGGTCAGCGTCATCGCCCGCCGCGCGCTGGAGGGCACGCTCGCCGTCACCGTCCCCATGATGATGCTCATCGTCATGGGCGCGCCGCTGTGGATTGGCCTGCTCGGCCGCGACTACTCGCTCGCCGTCAACCTGCTGCGCCTCCAGTCGCCGCTCTTCGTCCTGGCCTTCGTGACGATGACGTGTGGCTCGTGGCTCACCATGACGAACCGCGAGTGGTGGGTGACGGGCACCAGCATCTTCGGCAGCCTGCTGCTCAACCCGCTGCTCAACCTGCTCCTCGTGCCGCGCATGTACGCCGCCTACGGCGATGGCGGCGGCGCCGCGGGCACCGCGCTGTCCATGCTGCTGATGGAGGTGGCCATCACCATCATCATGCTCAGCCGCATGGGCCGCTCCGCGGTGGACCGGCGGCTCTTGGTCATGGTGGCCAAGACGGCCGTCGTCTGCGTGGGCGTCGTCGCCATGGACCGCACGGTGCTCGCGCCGCTGGAGGATTGGCCCCGGCTGGCCGTGGAGGCCATGTTGTATGTCATGGGGGTGCTCACGCTGGGCGCGGTGCGGCCCGGTGAAGTCCTCGCGGTGGTGAAGCTGGCGCGCCGCCGTGGCAACCCCGAACCGGAGCCGGCGCCCATCGCCGTGGCTCCCACCCCCTGAAGGAGACCCGCGCCCCATGCCGTCCTCGCTCCGCGTCCGACACCTCGAGCTCCGCTTCGCTGCGCGAGGGCTTGTGTGCGCCGCGCTCCTGCTCGTCTCCTCCGCGTGTGGCGGGCTGGGCAAGTACACCTGGGTGGACGACTACCAGGAGAAGCCGCCCCCGCTGGACTCCAGCTACCGCATCGCCTCCGGCGACCTGCTGAACATCCGCGTGTGGAACCAGGAGTCGCTCACCACGCAGGCGCGCGTGCGAGACGACGGGCGCATCAGCCTGCTCTTCCTGGACGACGTGGAGGCCGCGGGCCACAGCCCCGCCATGCTGTCGCAGCAAATCCAGACGCGGCTGAAGGACTACATCAACCACCCCGTCGTCACCGTCGCGCTGGAGATGGCGCGCCCCATCAAGGTGACGATGATGGGCGAGGTCAACCGCATCGGCCCGCTGGAAATCGACGTGGGCGCAAGCCTGCTGCAAGCGCTGGCGGGCGCGGGCGGCTTCACCGAGTACGCGCACGACGACCGCATCTTCATCCTGCGGCAGGAGGACGGACAGGCGCCGCTGCGCATCCGCTTCCGCTACAAGGACCTCATCCACGCCGAGGGCCGCGCGGCCACGTTCCGCCTGCGCCCGGGTGACGTGGTGGTGGTGGAGTAGCCCGTGCTGGGGTCCGCGCTCACCGCGTTGTGGCTGGAGCTCTCCGCTTCCGCCATCACCTACTCCGCCTCCGTGCGGGTGGACTCGCGCGTGCGCTCCAACGAGGACCCCGCCCAGGACGCGCCCTCCATCGCCGGCGACACGGACTTCACACCCATCCTCGGCCTGGAGCGCACCCAGGGGAACACCGCCCTGGAGCTCAACTACGCGCCGCGCATCAGCCTGCGCGAGGTCACTGCGGAGCCGCGCACAGAAGTACAGCACGTGGGCCGCTTCGCCGCGCGCTGGCGCCCCGAGCGCGGCCTCTCCTTCCGGCTGAGCGAGGAGCTGGTGCTGGGCAGCGTCAACCTGCTCACCATGGACTCGCTGCCGGTGCTCCAGCCGGACCCGGATGACCCGGACGGCCCGCTGCGCCCGCCCCCCGGAGGCGGTCCGCTCCAGCCCCTGCCGGAAGGGGACACCGTCTACTTCCTCTCCTCGGCCACCTCCCTCACCGGCGAGACGAGCCGACTGGGACGGCGCTGGCAGCTCTCCGGCACCGCGGGCTTCTCCGTCAGCGGCGGCCTGGATGGCCCCGCGCGCGAGGCCGTGCCCCTGCAGTACGGCCCGCGCATGGACGTGTCGCTGAGCCACGCCCTCTCGGAGCTCAGCGCCATCACCACCTCCGCCTCCGCCACGCACGCGCGCTTCTCCACCGGCGCGAGGAATACCGTCGTGACGCTCACCGAGAGCTGGACGGGCCGCATGTCCCGGCGCACCTCATTGGAGGCCGGCGCGGGCGCGAGCATCGTCCACTCCCTCGAGGCGACGGGCGGAGTCGCGCCAGACCCGGAGCCGGGCACGCCTCGCACGGAGCTGTTGCCCAACCTCACGCTCGCGGTGGGTCACCGCATCCCCTCTCGCACGGCGGACTTCGACGGCCGCCTGGGTTTGCGCGTGTCGCCCTTCACCGACCGGCTGACGGCGCGCGTCTACCCTCGGGCGGACGTCACGGCGACGGGGACGTGGGTGCTGAGCCCTCGCGTGCGCATGTCCGCCACGGCGGGCACCGCCTTCGCGGTGGGCGGGGCCACGGGGGACCGGCTGGTATCGGGCGGGTTGACGGCATCCTGGATTCTCAACAGTTGGATGTCGGTGGATGCCGACACGCGAGGCACCTGGAGCCGCTCGCCCGAGCTGCCAGCGGCCCGCTTCCAGTGGGCAGCGGCGCTGGGCCTGTCCTTGCGGCAAACTGGTATCCTCTGAGCGAAGCAAAAGCCCATGGCGAAGCTCATCCTGATGTCCGTCCTCATCCTCACGGTGGCCCTTCCCGCGAAGGCGGCGAGGGACCCTCACCCCATGCGAGGACTGAAGAAAGCCATCTTGTGGGTGATCTTCTTCAACGCGGCATACACCTACGGCGTCATCGTCTGGGTGCCACGGCTCGGCTTCCACTGAGCGTGTCTGAGAAGAAAGGCTGACGACGGATGGAACCCCAACTGCACAAGGTCCTCCTGGTGGAGGACGCGCCCTTCTTTCGGAAGATGCTGGGCGACTACCTGCGTGCCATGGGATTCAAGGACGTGGTGGAGCTGCCCAACGGGCAGGCCGCGCTGAAGTACCTGGCGGGCTCGACGCGCCCGGACCTCGTGTGCCTGGACCTGACGCTGCCGGACATCTCCGGCTATGACTTGTGCGAGCACATCCGCCGCACCGCGGGCATGGCGGACGTGCCGGTGCTGGTGGTGAGCGCCAGGGATTTGCCGGAGGACAAGGCCCACGCCGAGGAGGCGGGCGCCAATGGCTATCTGGGCAAGCCCTTCACCCAGGACGAGTTCTCCCGCCGGGTGGGCCAGCTGTTGAAGAACGCCGCGGCGAGGAGGACGTCGTGACGGCTCCGGCGCCCGGGCCACGCCCAGGCCCGCACGCCTCTCCCGCATTCACCCCGGAGCGCGTGGAGACGAACGCGCCGTCGGACCTCATCGACTGGGGGTTCGCCGTCGACTCCGTGTTCTATTTGAAGAACGCGGTGCTGCGGCATTGGTTCCTGGCGCTGGTCGTGGCGGGATTGGTCGCCGGGCTGGCGGCGGGCGTCAGCAAAATCATGCCGCGCAAGTACCACGTTGAAACGCGGATGCTGACGCAACGCAATTTCATCATCGCCTCGCTGGCGAACCCGGGGCGCTCCATCCCCGTGGACGCGGACCAGCCCACGCGCGCGGCGTGGGAGATGGTGATGAAGAGCGACAACCTCAAGGCCATCGTCCGCGACGCGAAGCTCGTGGAGTACTGGGAGCTGCAGCGCTCGCCCATGAGCCGGCTGAAGGAGAAGGTGCTGCGCAAGCCGCCCCCGGCCATGTCGGACGAGGACAAGCGCGACGCGCTCACCACCATGCTCGAGCAGTCCATGCTCGTGATGGTGGAGGGCGGCACGGGCACCGTCACCATCGGCGTGGACTGGAGCGACCCGCAGCTGGCGCTCAACATCGTGGAGGCCGCGCAGAAGAACTTCCTGGAGATGCGGCAGGCCGCGGAGATGGGCGCGGTGTCGGAGGCCATCACCATCCTGGACAAGCAGGTGGTGGAGGAGGCGGAAGGCATCAAGCAGGCCATCGCGGCGCTGGACGCCACCGTGAAGCGCGTGGAGGCCAAGCGCAAGCGCGAGGAGGCCCGGCAGGCGCAGCGCGGTGGACGAGGAGCGCAGGCGCAGGGCGGCGGGCTGGGCATCAACACCAACCACCTGCTCGCGCAGATGCGGTTCATGGTGCAGACCAAGCGCCGGGCCATCTCCGACGTGGAGGAGTTCCGCGCGCGGCGGCTGACGGAGCTGCGCAACCAGCTGGCGGAGCAGCGGGTCATCTACTCGCCGCAGCACCCGCTCATCACGGACCTGGAGCAGCGCATCGTCGCGCTCCAGGAGGACTCTCCTCAGCTGGTGGCGCTGCGCTCGGAGCTCAACGAGCTGATTGGCGAGTACATGCGCAACGGCGGAGACCCGGGGGAGCTGGAGCAGGGCACCACGGGGCCGCTGTTGGGCGCGGGGGCCTACGGGGGCCCGGCGACGTCGGACAACCCGGAGGTGTCGGTGGCGGCGGACCGGGTGCGCATGCTGGTGATGCGGCACCAGGAGAAGATGCGGCGGCTGGACCAGGCGAAGACGGAGCTGGAGATTTCGCGCGCGTCGATGAAGCACCGCTTCAGCGTGCTGGCGCCGCCCACCTTCCCGGAGAAGCCGTCCAAGCCCAAGGTGCAGCTCATCCTCGCCGCGGGCGTGGTGGGCGGCATCGCCATGGGCATCTTCGCGGCGGTGGCGCTGGACATCATCCGCCGTCGCATCCTGGAGAAGTGGCAGGTGGAGCGAATCCTGAAGCTCCCGGTGTTGGCGGAGCTGGAGCGGCGCTAGCAGCGCGCTCGGGGGAGAGTGCCGTGACGGTGTGGACCTGGGTGGACCTGGCGCTGTGCGTGGCGCTGCTGCCGGCGACGGTGGCGTGTGGCTATCTGCTGCTCCTGACGTTGCTGTCGTGGCGACGAGCGGCGCCAGTGCCGCCCGCGCCCACGCGCAAGTTCGACGTGGTGATTCCCTCGCACAACGAGGAGCTGGGCATCGCGCGCACGGTGGCGAACCTGTCCGCGGTGGACTACCCGCCGACGATGCGCCGCATCCTCGTCGTCGCGGACAACTGCTCGGACGCCACCGCCCAGAAGGCGCGCGAGGCCGGCGCCACCGTGCTGGAGCGGCACGACACGGAGAAGCGCGGCAAGGGCTACGCGCTCGCGCATGCCTTCGAGTTCAGCCAGAAGGACGGCTTCGCGGACGCGGTGGTGGTCGTGGACGCGGACACCGTGGTGTCCCCCAACCTGCTGCACGCCTATGCCCGACGGCTGGAGGACGGAGCCCACGCGGTGCAGGCGCACTACGGGGTGATGAACCCCACGGCGTCGTGGCGCACGCGGCTGATGACGATTGCGCTGGGCATGTTCCACAAGGTGCGCTCGCTGGGACGCGAGGCGCTGGGTGTCTCGTGCGGCCTGCGCGGCAACGGCATGTGCTTCACGCACGCGGTGCTGCGCGAGGTGCCGCACGACGCCTTCAGCGTCGTCGAGGACCTGGAGTACGGCATCCGCCTGGGCCGCAAGGGCCACCGCGTGCACTACGCCTGGGAGGCGGAGGTGCAGGGGGAGATGGTGACGGCGGAGAAGCAGAGCCGCTCGCAGCGTCAGCGCTGGGAGGGGGGACGCGCGCAGATGCGCAAGCTGCACGGCTGGCCGCTCCTGAGTGATGCGCTGAAGCAGAAGAGCGGGCTGCTGCTGGACCTGTCCATGGACGTGCTGGTGCCGCCGCTGAGCCAGCTGGTGCTCGCGACGGTGGGCGGCGCGGTGGCGGCGTCGGTGCTCGTGTGGCTGTCGGGGGGCGCGGCCGTGGGCGCCTCGGCGATGGCGGGCTTCGGGCTGGCGAGCCTGGGCGCGTACGTGCTGCGCGGGTGGTGGGTGTCGGGCGTGGGGCCTCGGGGCCTGGTGGACCTGGCCTGGGCGCCCGTCTACGTGGTGTGGAAGGTGTGGCTGATGTTGCGCGGCCCCGGCGCGGAGAAGCGCGGCGAGTGGGTGCGCACCACGCGCGAGGCGGAGCGCCGCTGACCGGCGCCCCACGCGCGCGTCCTCAAGTGTCGCGCGTGGCCCACCAAGCGGCCGCGATGAGCGTGACCACCAGGGCCGCGGCCAGGAGCCCTCCCCATGACAGGGCGGCGGCGAGAACCGTGGTCGCCGCGGCGAGGACGACGCGCGCGACGGTGAGCGCGCCAAGCGTGAGCGTCAACACGCCGGCCAGCAACAGCACCCGTGCGATGGACCCTTCCTCTCGCAGGGGGATGCCAGCGGCTTTCAGGGCCTCGAGCAGGACACCGCGTTCCGACTTCGGAAGAGGAACGTCGAAGAAGGCGGTCGGGTCCCTCCGTGCGTCGAACCAGAAGGCGGCCACGCGGCTCTCGGTGCTGAGGAGGCGAAGATAGCCAGGGCGGCTGATGGCGCGGAGGACGCGGCGGGGCCCCTCCGAGGCAAAGGTGACGCGGTCCCCTTCGAGGAGGAGCTCCCGCGTGGAGGCCCCCGTCGCCTCGCGCCGCTGGCGGGTGACGATGGTGATGCAGCCATAGGCGAAGAACAGGCTCACCACGGCGAGCATCGCCAGGTTCGGGGAGAGCAACACCGTCAGGGCGGCGACCCCGAGCAGAAGCGGCAAGCAGACCAAGGCAAGCACCATCCGCCGCTGGGCCAACGCTCGAAAATGCCTGGCTTCAACCGCGAAGGTCCGTGGCCGCATCGGGTCTGGCGTGTGTCCGACCATGGCGCATCTTACAACAGGGTTGCATTGCAGGGCGGCGGGATGCGCGCGTCGGGGCGTGTGCACGGGCGCTTCATGACGAAACGATGATGAACCCCGGAGCCTCGCCGGGAGAACCGAGCTCCGGGGCTCGGGGATGATGGAGCCCTCTCGAGACCTCCGGGGTGGCTTCGTGACTTCCCTCCTCCGCGCGGCAGTGTGTGGACTCCTGGGCCTGAGCGGCTCCGCCTGGGCCCAGGCCCTCGAGCACGCCGGACCCGACGCCTCCCCTCCGGGCCCCGTCACGGACGTGGGCGTGGTGACCACGGCGACCCAGGTGGATGAAGCGTTCCTCCAGCGCCTCACCCTCCCGAGGCCCGAGCCCACCTCCGCCGCCGAAGTCGCGCCGCCTCCCAAGCACGCTGACGCGGAGGACTTCGCCGACGTGATGAAGCAGCGACACTCGCCCCTCGTCACGCTTCGCTTCACCTCCACGGCCCCCCCGGCCCCCTGACCGCGTCGTGCCGGAATCATGATGAAGCCACGAGCCGTGCATGCGGCTCGTGTCGGACACGCACGCGAGGATGGGGACTCCCACTCGAAGACCCCGCGAGGCAGTCCCCCGTGTTGAAGCTCTTCACGGCCTATTTCGTGTGCATGCTGGTGCTCTTCGTCGCGGTGCCCTTGTTCGCCCGCTCCGAAGACGACGCCGAATACGCCCCGCCCCCCGGCATGTTCACGGGCACGGTCATCGACGCCCTGAGCCGCGCGCCCATCCCGGGACTGGTGGTCATCGCCACATCGCCCAGCTTGAGTGAGGAGCAGTGGGCCTGGACGGATGACTCGGGCGGCTACCGCCTCCCCTTGCTCCCCGCGGGCACGTACACGCTGCGCTTCGAGCACCCCGACTATCCCTCGCACACGCGAGGGGACCTGCTGCTGCGCGCGAACCAGACGGAGCAACTCCTGGTGGAGCTGCTCCCCCGGTAGCCCCGCGCCTCAGTCCGCCAGCGGCATGCCCCAGTCGGGCTGGCCGCGCTCGCCGAGCACCCAGCGATACACCTCCAGCACCTGCTCCGCCTTCGCCTTCCAGGTGAAGTTCTTGAAGATGCGCTGCCGGGCCCGGTCGCCCATGGGCCGAATCACCGACGGGTCCGCGACCAGCTTCGTCAGCACGTCCCGCACGCCCGCCACAATCTGCTCCGGCGTCCCCATGGGCACCGCGAAGCCCGTCGCGGGGCTCACGATTTCACCCGGCCCGCCGTAGTCCATCACGATGGGCACCAGGCCCAGCGCCATCGCCTCGCACACCACCGCGCCGCCGAACTCGCGCACGCTGGGGAAGCCGAACACGTGGTTCTTCGCCAGCCGCCCCTGCAGCTCCTGGTGCTTCACCCAGCCGGCGAACGTCACGCCCGACTCGATGCCCTCGCGCGCCGCCTGCGCCTTCAGGTTGGGCATCTCCTGCCCATCGCCGATGTACTCGAGCACCACCTTGCCCTCGCGGATGAGCGGCGCCGCCGCCTCCATGAGCATGGCCATGCCCTTGTACGGCACGAAGCGCCCGACGAAGGCCACGCGCAGGGGCAGCTCCACCGGCCCCTCCGACTTCGCCGTGCCGAAGCGCCGGGTGTCGATGGCGTTCTCCGGCACGTACACCGTCTTGCCCTGCCACGGCTCCCCCACCTGTCCTCGCGTCGCGCGCGAGCCGGTGATGATGGCCGCCGCGTTCTCCCGCGTGGACTTGTAGAAGGGCATCAGCTTGTACGCGTCCCGCACGTAGCTCAGCCACTCCTTCTCCCGCCGCCGCGCGCCCCCGAAGCCCTTGGGCCACGGCAGTCCGCCGTTGAGCGGCCCCATCACGAAGGGCACTCCCGCCTTCTTGCACCGCCGCGCCAGCGTGCTGGGCGTCGTGGGGCTGATGGGCGTGTAGCGGTGCACCAAATCGAACTCTCGGGCCTTGATGCGCTGGCCGAAGCGCTGCCAGAGCACTTCCTCGAAGTAGTAGTAGGGCAGCACGCTCAACGCCGTGGCTGTCGTCCAGCCAACGCCCGCCGTGCCCCGCATGAGCTGGCCGACCTTGTCGAGCGGCTTCTCCACCGGCGTGGAGTCCAGCGCGGTGAACTGCGAGCCCTCCTGCACCCCCTGCTTGAGGATGTTCTCCCGGTTGCGCACCTGGGTGACCAGATGCACGTCCGCCACCTCGGCCAGGGCGCGATAGAGCGACCAGCCTTCCAGCGGGACACTCACCCAGTCGGGGTTGCACAGCTCTGCAATCAGGAGGACGCGAGGTCTTTGAGCAGGCATACGAGTGGCTTCACATCTATCCCAACCGGCCCGTGAGATGTAGCCTCCGTCCGTCGTGACGTTCGCCCCGGACCGGCCCTCCTACCCGCGCTACCTGGCGCTGCTTGGCTTCCTGGTGCTGGCCACCGTGGGGGGTGCCCTGCTGCACCCCGTGGTCGCTTTGGCCCCAGCCCTGGCGGCCGGCGTGCTGTGGGTCGTGGTCAAGGTGCCCCTGCGCTACCCGGTGCTGGGCCTCACCTACCTGGTCCTCGCCGTGGACTTCGTCCCCGAGCGCCCCCAGTCCGGCTTCTGGCCCTCGCCGCTGTTCCCCATCGGTGAGCTGCTCTTCACGCAGCTGAGCGCGCTCACCAAGATTGGCGCCCTGCGGTTTCCCCTGGTGGACCTGCTCATCGTCGGGCTGTTGGGAATCGCCCTCTACCGGCGCACGACGAAGTCCACCATCGACCCGCCGGTGCTGCCCATGCCCCGGCCGCTCATCGCCGTGGTGGCGCTGTCCTTCTTCGCCATCATGTTCATGGAAGTGCGCGGGGTGTTGCGCGGCGGCGACTTCCGCAACTCGCTGTGGCAGTGGCACCAGGCCGCGATGCTGCCGTTCATCGTGGCCATCTATCACTACGCCATGCGAGGGCCGGAGGACTGGCCCATCTTCGCCAGGACGGTCATCGCCGCGGGACTCACCAAGGCCGCCGTCAGCGTCTACTTCGGCGCCGTCGTCGTGCCCGCCATGGGCGTCTTCGTCGAGTACACCACGTGCCACTCGGACTCGATGACGTTCAACTTCGCCCTGCTGGTGGCGACCATGCGCTTCCTGGAGAAGCCCAAGGGCGCTCACGCCTTCCGCGGCATCCTGCTCATCCTCTGCATCTTCATGGGCATGGTCTACAACGACCGGCGCCTCGCCTATGTCAGCTTCGTGGGCTGCCTGCTGGCCGGCTACCTCATCACGCCCTGGCCCGCCATCAAGCGCACCTTCACGCGCGCGCTGGTGCTGCTGGCCCCGCTGATGGTCGTCTACTTCGCGGTGGGGTGGAACGCGCGCGGCGGCGCCTTCGCGCCCGTGCACAAGGTGCGCTCCCTCATCGACGGCGAGGGCGGCGAGGGCAACCTGGACTATCGCGACATCGAGAACCTGGACCTCATCGCGACCTGGACCCAGTTCCCCCTGCTGGGCACCGGCTACGGGCATGAGTTCCTGGAGCCGATTCCGCTGCCCAACATCGCCTTCGTGTTCCCGACGTACCGCTTCCACCCGCACAACTCCCTCCTGGGGCTGCTCGCCTTCGGAGGCATGGTTGGCTACACGGGCATCTGGATGTTCCTGACGGTGACCATCTACCTGGCCGTGCGCGCGTACCATCGCTCGAACATCTCCGAGCACCGCGCCGCCTCGATGGTCATCGTGGGCGCCGTCATCTGCTACATCAACCAGGTGTTCGGGGACATGGGCATCATCTCGTACATCTGCACGTTCCTCCTGTCCCTGTGCGTGGTGGCCTCCGGGAAGCTGGCCGTGTTCACCGGTGCGTGGCCCATGCCGAAGAGCACGCTGGTGCCCTCCGCGCCGTCCGCGCCCGTGCCGCCTCCGGGCGCCATCACCTATCCGAACGAGGACGAGGCTCCCGCCCCCGGCGTGGCCAAGACCGGCTGAAGGCCCGTCGCGCTCACCGCTGGGAATGCCCGCGAATCTCCGCGTCGCGCCCCGACCTCGCCAGCGCGGTGGGCGGGAGGACCAGCGTGAAGCCCTCAGGCGTCATCGCCACCGACTCCACGCTGGACAGCTCGCGGTAGGCACAGCCCGCCTGGGCCTCCAGGGCCACCGCGGCCTTCGCCGCTCCCGGCAGCGCCATCCCCTTCGAGGGCATCCCCACCGACGCCGCCGACAACAGCACGAGCACCCGCGCCGCGTTCTCCCCCAGCACCTCGCCGTAGGCCGCGCCCGCGTCGCGAAGCTCCTCGAAGGTGCGCGCCCCATCCACGCGCCGCACCAGCACGCCCCACCCATCCAACACCCGCCACAAGGACTCCACGCCCAGGTACGCCATGGCCGTTGCCGTCATGCGCGCGGGAATCCCCGTCGAGCGAGGCTCCGGCAGCGACCACGGCATCAGATACATCGCCACCGACGCCGTCAGCGTCGCCCGCACCGCCCACGGCGCGGACAGGTCCTCCAGCGCATCACCCGTCTCTTCCCAGACGTCCCCCAGGGCGAAGGCCAGCGCCAGGGCATACCGGCCCTCGCGCCCCAGCAGCGCGCCTCCTTCCAGCAAGCGCAGACAGTCGCCCTCGCCCTCCTCGTCCTCACACCAGCGCGCGTAGTCGCGTGTCAGCGATTGCTCCGAGGCGGACGCATGCGGAGCACTCCGTGAAACATCACCTTCTTCTCCCACGGGGACGAGCCGGCGCCGCTCATACAGAGACATCCCGCCGCGCGCTGGAACACCGAGCCGGTGGCGCGCCTCGCGCAGGGGCTGCGCGGAGGGCCTCACGCCTCGGGCCAGTCGCTCCACCGCGGTCTTGAAGGAGTCCTCATCCAGCTCCACCGGGCCCTCCACCTCGCGAGGTGTGTGGAGGACGGGTTCGCCCATGCCCATGTCCAGTCGGACCACTCGAGTCGTCGAGCAGCCCGCCGTCATTCCCATCCAGAACAGACACCACAACACGGCCCGACCACGACCCATCACAGCCCTCCGGCATGGGGCGCAAAACCACCTGAGTGGTCTTCATCCTTATCAACGGGCTCCGACATTTTTGGTTCTCATGGAACCGCCGCGCGGGCGCGCGCGCACGTCACCGCGAGGACCTCGGAAGCAGGACGTGAAACGTGCTGCCGTCTCCTCCGCGCCCCGAGGACTCCGCCCAGATGCGTCCGCCGTGTCGCTCGACGATGCCCTTCGCGATGGACAGCCCCAGGCCCAGGCCGCCGTAGGACACGCCATGGGCCCGGCCGAAGCGCTGGAAGATGCTCTCCAGCCGGTCGGCGGGAATCCCCAGGCCCTGGTCCGTCACCTCGACGTGGGTCCACCCTTTCTCCTCGCGGGCGCGGAGGTGGATGACACCTCCGTCCGGCGAGTAGCGCAGGGCATTGGACACCAGGTTGCTGAACACCTGGTCCAGCCGCTCCCCGTCCGCCCTCACCACCAGGCCCCGAGGGGCCTCCACGTGGATGAACCGGTCCTCGGGCAGGGGCTCGAAGTGCCCCGCCACCTCGCCCAGGAGCGAGCCCACGTCCACGTCGCCTGTCTTCAAGCGCAGCTCGCCCCGCTCCAGACGTCCGACGTCCAGCAGGTTCTCCACTAGCCGCGCCATGCGGTTGACGCTGCGCTGGACGCCCTCCAGCGCCCGCCCCACGTGCGGCGTCAGCTCCTCACCGGCCTTCACCTTCGCCAGGTCCGTGTAGCTGCGAGCCGCCTGGAGCGGCGTGCGCAGCTCGTGCGCGGCCATGGTGAGGAACATGTCCTTCGCCTCGCTCGCGGCCCGCAGGGCCTCCGCCGCGTGGCGTGCGTCGTCGACGTCCGTCGCGGTGGATATCCAGCCCACCAGCCGGCCCACCTCGTCGTGCTCCGGCAGCGTGCGGAAGAGGAACCAGCGGAACTCCCCGTCCCTCGCGCGCCGCAGCCGCAGCTCCTGCTCTCCAGGGCGCCGGGAGCGGCGCAGCACGCGCCAGGACTCCTCGATGCGGTTCATGTCCTCGGGGTGGCAGCAGCGCAGGTTCTCCTCGCGCTGGCGGCCCTGCTCGGGGGTGAGGCCCGCGTAGTCCAGCCAGCCTCGGTTCGCGTAGCTGATGGTGCCGTCGGCCAGGAGCGCCCAGACGAACTGGGGCATGGAGTCCACCAGCCGCCGGAAGCGCTGCTCGCCCTGCTGCTCGAGCATCCGCCGCTCGCGCGCCCACAGCGTGGCCTCCTGTTGCTGCACGGCCTGCTGGCGCACGTACAGCGAGACGAACGCCTCCACCTTCCAGCGCAACACGTCCGGGTGGAAGGGCTTCACGACGTAGTCGGCGGCGCCGGACGCGTAGCCATGGACGAGGTTCGCCTCGTCGCGTCCGTGCGCGGTGAGGAAGATGATGGGCGTGTAGCGGGAGCGCTCCCG
Organism: Myxococcus stipitatus; assembly: GCF_038561935.1. Next base: position 10,038,786 of record NZ_CP102770.1, read on the forward strand.
CTGTCGGATGATGCGGGCCGTCTCGAACCCATCCATGCCCGGCATCCGGACGTCCAGGAGGATGAGCGCGAAGTCCTCGCGCAGCAGCCACCGCAGCGCTTCCGCCCCCGACGAGGCCCTCACCAACCGCTGCCCCATGGGCTCCAGGATGGCTTCCAGGGCCAGCAGGTTCGAGGCCTGGTCATCCACCAGGAGGATGCTCGTACTGAGTGGCTCCACCTGAACGGGAGCATGGGGGATGTGCTGCTCGGTGCCTTCCAAGGCAAAGCCTCCCTTCTCTCCGTCAGACCCCATCGCTTAATCAGCGCGGCGCCAACGGTCAGCCACCCATGGCCCCTCGGCCCGTCCCTCCCCCAGGGACGCATGGCCCGGACGCCCGGCCGTCCTGCTTTCGGCGAGACACGGGAGGACTCCATCGAGCCTTCAACGTAGGGAGTCAGGGACGCGGCGGCATGCCCCGCCGTTCGCGGACGCGCGGCCAGAAGCCCGCTCCACACCCACGCAACCCACGAGGCGGCTGCCTGCTCGCAACGACACCAGGCGACGGGGCACACCCGGGCCGCGGAATCGGCCCCGGGTGCGCCCTGGCGCTCAGAGCACCGCGCGCTGGAGCATCAGCGCGAGCATGTCCGCGCTGCGCTCGCTGCTGAACTGCGTCTCCACCTTGCGCCGGCCCGCTTCGCCCAGGCGCTCGGCCTCGGCGGGATTGCGCGCCACCTTCTCCAGCTTCTCCGCCAGCACGAGCGGCGCCTGCGGCGGCACCAGCAGCCCGTCCACGCCGTCGTCCACCAGCTCCTTCACGCCGCCCGCGCCCGTCACCACCACCGGCGCGCGCATGGCCATGGCCTCCATGATGGCCACACCCAGCGGCTCCTGGAGGCTCGCCAGCGAGAAGATGTGCGCGCGCTCGATTTCGCCTCGCACCTTGTCCTCGCCCACCGCGCCCAGCAACGTCACCGCGTCACCCAGCTTCGTCTCCGCGAGCTTCGCCTCCAGCACCTTGCGGTACGTGGTGCCACCCGCCTCGTCCTCGCCCGCGATGGACAGCCGCGCGTCGATGCCCTTCGCGCGCAAGACCCCCACCGCGTCGATGAGGTCCGCGTGCCCCTTGCACGGGTTGAGTCGACCACACGAGAAGATGCGCAGCGGACCCTCGCCCGTCCACGCCGCGTACGGCACCGAGCGGTTGAACTTGCTCAGCTCCACGCCCATCGGCGCCAGCTCGATGCTCGAGGGCAGGTGCCCCGCCAGCTCCTGGTTCACCTCGCCCAACAGCTTCTTCGTGATGACAAAGGCAAACTTCGCGTGGCGCCACTTCTCCTTCTGGTTCGGCCCGTAGTCATCCAGCGGCCCGTGCAGCGTCATGCTGTACGTCAGCCCCGACAACAGGTTCGCGAACAGCGCCACATGCGCCGCGTTGGCGCACGAGTGCACATGCACGTGCGACCACCCCCGCTCCCGCGCCAGCGACGCCAGCCGCCCGCCCATCACCGCGAAGCCCAGGAGCTGCGCGCGCCCCTTCGCATCCAGCCCCTCCGCGCGAGCAATGGACGCCAGACACCGCGCCCACCCCGTGGGCATCGCGCGCGCCACCTCCGCCGCCGCCTTCACCATGCCGAGCGGCCCGGGAGGCGCCAGGTACTCCGTGCGCGCCATCGCCTCGCGCGCCCAGCTGTGAGAGATGATTCGCGCGGGCGGCGGTCGAGTGGACACCAGCTCTGGAGCCACCCCCTTGCCCGGCAGCGCCTGCAGCTCGCGCCAGAAGAAGATGTGCGTCTGTCCAGGAAACTCGGGAATGAGATAGCCAATTTTCCGCACGGCCATTCCATAACACGCTCGCCCCCACAACACGTCTGCCCCCACGCCCCCCATGTCCCCGACGGCGAACACAGGGCGTCCGCCAGGCAGGTCGAATGTCACCCGCTCCGCATTTCCAGCCGGCCAGGTCGTTGGGAGGTCGCCACGCGTTGCGCTATACCGGGCAGCGCTCCATGGCCGCCGATTCCAGTGCACCGCCCCGTTCCTCGGACACCGAGGGTTCCGACACCACCGTGCCCGCCCCGGCGCTGCAACGGTTGTGGTTCGCCCTGGAGCGCCGAGGCTGGGCCTATCTGACCGTGGTCCCCGCGCACCCAGGTGCCCCCGCCCTGGAGGCCGCCACCGCCATCCTCGAGGCCGGCGCGCCGTACGCGTCCACGCAGAAGATCCACCTGGAAGACGCCACGGGCATCTCCCCCGCGGAGGCGCCTCGGCGCGTGCTGGAGCTGCGCGAGCGCGTGGCCCGCGGTGAGCGCGTCGTCGCCATCATCGACTCCGTCCTCACCCGCCCCGCCAGCCTGCCCCTGGCGCTCGCCGCCGACGGCGTCCTCCTGTGCGTCACGCTGGGAGAGACGGACTTCGGCTCGGCGAACAAGACGATGGAGTTCATCGGCGCGGACCGCTTCGTGGGCAGCGTCACCTTCCCCCAGCCCAAGAAGAAGGGCTGGCTGCCGTCCTTCAGGAAGAAGCAGCCATGACGCCCTCGGACGCCTCCCTGCCCCGCCTCAGCGTCGTCGTCGCCACCTTCAACCGGCTGCCGCTCATCTCCCGGCTGCTGGAGCAGTTCGCCGAGCAGACCCTGAGCCCCGACCAGTTCGAGGTCGTCGTCGTGGATGACGGCTCCCAGGAGCCCGTCCGCGAGCCGCTGCTCGCCCGGCCTCGCCCCTTCACGTTGCGCGTGGAGGTGCAGGCCAACGCGGGCGCCGCCGCCGCCCGGCACCGGGGCGTCCTGGCCGCGCGCGGCGAGGTGGTGCTCGTCACCGACGACGACATGCAGGTCGCCCCCGACTTCCTGGAGCGGCACCTGGAGCAGCACCCCTCGGGCTCACGCAACGTGGTGCTCGGCCGCATCCGGCCGGACCCGTCCATCGGCGACATGCCGCTGTTCGAGCGCTGGTACGCGTACCTCAACCACCGCATGGCGGAAGAGCTCTCCGTCCCCGGCGCGCGCGCGCGCGGCAACCACCTGTACACGGGCAACGTGTCCTTCCGCCGCGAGGACTACGTGGGCGTGGGCGGCTTCGACAAGTCCCTGGGCCAGTCCGAGGACGTGGAGCTGGGCGTGCGCCTGGAGAAGGCCGGCTGCGCCTTCGTCTTCGCCAGCGACGCGTATGTGCTGCACGGCAGCGACCACGTCTCCTTCGAGCGCTGGCTCAAGCGCGCCCACCGCTACGGCATGTTCGACACGCAGGTGGCGCGCAAGCACCCGGACGTGCGCGGCGTCAATCCGTGGCGGCTCCTGTTCGAGACGAATCCGCTCGCGCGTCCGCTGCTCGCCGCGACGGTGGTGGCGCCGCAGGCCACGCGCCTGCTCACCGGCGCGGTGATGAACGCGGCGAAGGCCGCGGACAAGCTGGGCCTGGAGAAGGCCGCGTTCGCGGGCACCTCCGTGGTGTACGGCATGGAGTACCTCCGCGGCGCGCGCAGCGAGGCCGGCGGCTGGACGGGTATCGCCCGGGAGGTGGCTCGCTACCTCCAGGGTCAGAGGGGGCAATGAACATCATGAAGGAAAAGCGCTCGCTCCTCGGCTCGCTCGTCTCCGACGCACGCGAGCTGGCCAGGGCCGCTGGTGGCGGCATGGACGCGAAGTCCATTGCCCGGGTCGTGCTGAGCAGTGACTCGTACCGCATCACCGCGCTCAACCGCGCCCGCGAGGCCGCGCTCGACTACCACATCCCCCTGGTCAACCACGTGCTGCGCGTGGCGCAGACGGCGGTGATGGGGATTGAGATTGGAAAGGAAGTCACGCTCGGCAAGGGCGTGTACTTCGTGCACAGCCTGGGCGTCGTCATCGGCGGCGATGCGCGCATCGGCGACCGCGTGCGCTTCTACGGCAACAACACCGTGGGCACCGCCAAGGACAACGGCTACCCCACCATCGAGGACGACGTCTGGATTGGCGCCGGGGCCCGCATCCTGGGGCCGGTGCGCATCGGCGCCCGCTCGCGCATCGGCGCGAACGCGGTGGTGCTCCAGGACGTCCCGCCCGACAGCGTGGCCGTGGGCATCCCCGCTCGCATCTTTCCGCGCAAGGACACGGACGACGTGGTGCTGTGAGGCCCGCCTCGCGAACGCACTGGGGGAGATGAGCACATGGAGGACGGTGTGATGGGTGCGCGAAGGAAGACGGGCGCGGCCGTGGTGACGTGCGTGCTGCTGGCCGGTGGCGCGGGGGCGCTGGCCGCGGAGCCGTCCGCCGCGACGAAGCCCGCGGAGGCACCGAAGGACTCCGCCACGCAGAAGGCGTCCGACACGGTGGAGAAGGCCGCGTCCGCCGCGCTCATGTCGCTCTACGACGGCGGCCTGTCCACCGGGTGGCGGGACATCGGCTGGGCGCCTCGCGAGCTGCCGCGCGGGGCTCCGGCGCGCATGCGCCTGTTCAACTACGGCGGCTGGATTCTCTACCGCCCCAAGCTGGAGGGGACGTTCGGCGCGCTGTCCCTGCGCCTGAGCGCGCCCGAGTCCTATGGCGAGTTCCTGGAGGTGCGGCTGGACGCGCAGGGCGCCACGTCCTTCCCGCGCATCCCCATCACCGCCGAGCTCCAGGTCCGCAAGGACGGCGAGTGGTCGGAAATCCTCATCCCCATGGAGCTGCTCAACCCGCGCGGCGAGGCCTTCGACCGCGTGGTGCTGCGCGCGTCCAAGGACGTGGGGCGCGACTGGGTGCTCTTCGACAAGGTGTCCCTGGTGCCGCTGCCGCCGGACGTCGCCGCCGCGCTGGCCGCGGGCGGCGGTCGCATGGGCAAGGGCAGCGGACGCGACACGAAGCTGACCATCGACTGCACCGCGCCCGGCCATCGCATCAGCCCGCTCATCTACGGCATCGCCCTGGACGGCCTGCGCGAGAAGAAGGACCAGCACCAGTACAAGATGGGCGCGACGACGCGCCGCTGGGGCGGCAACCCCACGTCCCGCTACAACTGGAAGCTGGGCGGCGCGTGGAACACGGCCAACGACTGGTACTTCCAGAACGTGGACATCGGCCTGTCCTACGAGCACTTCCTCGACGCCAACCAGAAGCACGGCATGTCCTCCGCGCTCACCGTGCCCATGCTGGGCTGGGTGGCCAAGGACACGTCGTCCGTGGGCTTCCCGGTGGCGCGCTTCGGCGCGCAGAAGGGCGAGGACAACGGCGCCGGCAGCGGCCTCACCCGGGACGGCACCGCGCTGAAGCCGAGCGCTCCTTCGCAGACGAGCACGGAGGCGTCGCCGGAGTTCGTCGCGGAGTGGATTCGCGCCATCCGCGAGCGCGACAAGGCCCGCGGCGGGCGCAGCGTGCACATGTACATCCTCGACAACGAGCCCATGCTCTGGAACACGACCCACCGGGACGTGTTCCCCGAGCCGCTCTCGTATGACGGGCTCCTGTCGCGCACCCTCGCGTACGGCACCGCGGTGCGGAAGGCGGACCCGGAGGCCCTCATCGCGGGCCCCGCCGAGTGGGGCTGGACGAACTACCTCTGGTCCGCGGCGGACTTCGCGCCGGGCAAGGCGCCGCACTCGGACCGCCGCGCGCATGGGGATGTGCCGCTGCTCGCGTGGTACCTGCGGCAGCTTCGCGACCACGAGAAGAAGACGGGCGTGCGCATCCTCGACGTGCTGGACGTGCACTTCTATCCGCAGACGAACGTGGGCGTGGGGCTGGAGGGGAACACGGACCCGGAGACCAACGCCCGGCGCATCCGCTCCACGCGGGCCCTGTGGGACCCGACGTACAAGGACGAGTCGTGGATTGGCGAGCCCGTGCGGCTGCTCCCGCGCCTCAAGGAGTGGATTGCGCAGAACTACCCGGGCCGGCTCATCTCCATCGGCGAGTACAACTTCGGCGCGTTCGGCCACATGAGCGGCGGACTCGCGCAGGCCGAGGCCCTGGGCCGCTTCGCGCAGGAGAACATCTACTCCGCCTACTTCTGGCAGTACCCGACGAATGGCAGCCCGGTGTACTGGGCGTTCCGCGCGTTCAGGGACTTCGACGGGCGCGGCGGCCGCTTCCAGGACTTCTGGGTGCCGGCGAAGGCCGACGAGGGCGCCAGCGTGTTCGCCTCGCGAGACGAGACGGGGACGAAGCTGGTGGCGGTGGTGCTGAACCTGGACCCGGACCAGGCCGCGCAGGCGCGGGTGGAGTTGAAGGGCTGCGGGACGCTCACGGGAGCGCGGGTGATGGGGTACTCGGGCGCGCCCGGGGGCTTCCTTCCGCAGACGACAGGGACGCAGTCGGCGGGGTCGCTGGTGCAGCGGCTGCCGCCCTATTCGATGACAGTGCTTGATTTGACGGTGAAGAAGCCATGAGTGTCGCGACTCCGGAGTCTCCCCAGTCCTCGCCGTTCACCACGGGCCGTCCGCGCTTGCGGATTGGACAGCTCGCCATCGACCAGCTCACGTTCGAGGACGCGGTGCGGGAGATTGGCCGCCTCGTCGACGCGCACCAGGGTGGGTACGTCTTCACGGCCAACGTGGACCACGTGGTGCTGGCCGAGGACAACGCGCAGTTCCGCGAGGCGTACTCGCGCGCCACGATTTCGGTGGTGGATGGGATGCCCATCGTCTGGGCGTCGAAGGCGATGGACGTGTCGCTGCCCGAGCGCATCGCGGGCTCGGACCTGATTCTCCCGCTGATGCGGCTGGGGGCGGAGCGCAAGTGGCGGGTGTTCCTGCTGGGCGCGGGGCCGGGCGTGGCGGAGAAGGTGGCGAAGGTGGTGGGCGAGAAGTACGGCGTGGAGGTGGTGGGCTGGGATTCGCCGATGGTCCGCACGGACGCGGGGGACGCGCAGAACGACCCCATCGTGGCGAGGATTCGGGAGAAGGACCCGCACCTGCTCTTCGTGGCGTTGGGCAGCCCGAAGCAGGAGGTGTGGATTTCGCAGGTGTCCGCGAAGCTGGGGCCCACGGTGGCCATCGGCGTGGGGGCGGGGTTCGACTTCATCGCCGGCACGGCGAAGCGCGCGCCCGCGTGGATTTCCAAGGCCGGGTTCGAGTGGCTGTACCGTCTGGTCAATGAGCCCAAGCGCCTGTGGCGCCGGTACATCCTCAATGACTCACGCTTCGCGACCATCCTGCTGCGGGAGTTCTGGAAGCGCACAGGTGTCTGAGACCCCAGGGTAGCGAGTCCCCCGGGAGAGCGCCCAAAACCAGACAGTGCCCCACCATCCACGCCGTCCGGCGCGTTGTATGACCAGACGGAGTGCCCCTAGCCTTGGCGGTCGAGCCGATGACCGCCAGCACCAAGACGAAGGAAGAGCGCCCGCGTCTGGCCAAGGACGCACTGATCTCCACGCTGGTCAACGACTTCGTCATTGAAGAGCGGATTGGCGAGGGGGGAATGGGCGTCGTCTATCGCGCCACGCATCCCCTGATTGGCAAACAAGTCGCCATCAAGGTGCTCCGCTCGGAGCTCGTCACCCGGCAACAGGTGGACCGGCTGCTCATCGAGGCCCGCGCGGTCAATGCCATCCGCCATCCCGGCATCATCGACATCTTCGGGTTCGGACAGCTGCCCGATGGCCGACCCTACATCATCATGGAGTTGCTCCGAGGCCAATCCCTCTCCTCGGCAATCCAACAGCGCTCGCGACTCAATCCCAACACCGCTGTCTGGATTCTCGACCAGATGCTGTCGGCGCTTGGAGCAGCGCACTCCGCCGGCGTGGTGCACCGAGACCTGAAGCCCGGCAACGTGTTCCTCGCGGATGCCCTCGACGGCTCGCGCGTCGTGAAGCTCGTCGACTTCGGCATCGCCAAGCTGGTGCGCGAACAGGCCGGGCCCGCCACCGTGACGGGCGCCATCCTGGGCACCCCCGAGTACATGTCCCCCGAGCAGATTCGAGGGAACACCATCAGCGCCGCCACGGACCTCTACGCGGTCGGCGTCATCGCCTTCCAGATGCTGACGGGTGAGCGCCCCTTCAAGGGCGACCAACTCCAGGTCCTCTTCGCCCATGTCGAGCAGCCTCCGCCGCTCCCGTCCTCGCTCGTCCCTGACATCCCCTCGGAGCTCGACGCACTCGTCCTCCGGCTGCTCGCCAAGAGTCCCTCCCAACGCCCGGAATCCGCGGACGCCGTGCGGCAAGCGTTGAAGCAGATTCCGCCCAGTCGGCTTCCCCCACTCGACACAGAGCCCACGGACGTCCTGATGCCGCTCCGATGGGAGGGCGGTACGAAGTCCACTGCGTCCCAGATTCGGCTGAACCTTCCCGGGACTCGGCGCCGCCACTGGGCCCTGGCCGTGGGCGTCGTGCTCCTGTCCACCGCCGCCGCGACGGCCTTCCTTCTCTGGCCTCGGCCCCACACCGCCGAGACACCTCCCGAGCCCATCGCGCAGCAGGTGGCCCCAATCCCTCTCGAAGAGCCCCTCGCTCGGCCCACGCCCATCGTGTCTCAACCCCAGGCACCTGTCGCCACTGCGCCCAAAGTGACCGTGCCTCCCAATCCCGCGACGCCCGAGGCTCAAGCGGCCCCTCCCGAGATACCCACCCAGGCACCGACTCCCTCACGAAGCGCCGCGACTCCGACGGACCCCAAGCTGGTTCAGCGCATCCAGCAGCTCACGGAGCGCTACGAGCAACTGACGTCAGGGCACACCCCCATCCCCCAGTTCGAGAAGGAGCTCAAACGTGTTCAGGCCCGGGCACTGACGGCCAGGACTCGCTCCCAACTCGCCCACGTGAACACGTCCCTGGACACGCTGACCCAGCACCTGGATGCCGTCGCCGCGACTCGATTGCCCAGTCCTCTTCCCGTGCTCCCACCCGTGGTGGCGCTCCCTGCTCCGGACCCTCAGTTCCTGGCATTGATGACCACGCCGAAGCTGACCCCGCCGGATGAAAAGCTGGCCCGGCGCTTCGCCTACCTCAAGTCGCTCTACCTGGTGCGCTCCATGAAGCGGGAGTACCCCAAGGACCACGAGCACACCTTCGTCCAGCTCCTGCTTCGCGCGATGAAGGCGGAAACCGCCACCCAGCGCATGGACATCCACCGAGCCCTCGACGAGTGGAAGGCCGCGCTGGACCGCGCCACGCCAAAGTAGCCCCCACATCCGCTGGCCCCCTCGTGCGGACCTTCGCGTGCAATCATCCACGAATCATTTCGTAGACCGTGACGCGACCCAGTCCAACCGCCCAAGCCCACCCGGATTCCTCATGCGCCACCTCCTCTCCTCCCGCCTCCTCCCCGTGACCCTCTCGGGCCTGACGGCCCTTGGTCTCCTCACGGGCGCGGACACGCCCAAGCCCGCCACCCAGTGGCTGGCCCGCCCCTCCGAGGCCGCTCGCATCTCCCGCGTCGAGCAGGGCCTCCCCGCCCTCACCCTCCCGGGCGAGGCCCCTCGCAAGATGTCCATCCAGGACTGGATGGCCCTGTATGAAATCCCCGGCGTCAGCGTCGCCGTGTTCGACCGGGGCGCCCTCGTCTGGGCCAAGGGCTACGGCGTGAAAGAGGCCGGCGGCTCCGAGCCCATCACCGTCGACACCCTCTTCCAGGCCGCCTCCATCAGCAAGCCCGTCTCGGCCCTCGCCGCCATGCACCACGCGGAGAAGCGCAAGTGGTCGCTCGACGAGGACATCAACGCGAAGCTCGTCTCCTGGAAGCTGCCCGACAACGACTTCACGAAGGACCAGAAGGTCACCCTGCGCCGGCTCCTCTCCCACAGCGCCGGCACCACCGTGCACGGCTTCCGGGGCTACTCCGCCCAGGCTTCCGTTCCCACATTGCAACAGCTTCTCAATGGCGAGAAGCCCGCCAACTCCTCCGCCGTCCGCGTCGACACCGTGCCCGGCACCCTGACGCGCTACAGCGGCGGCGGCACCTCCATCGTCCAGCTGATGCTCCAGGACCAGCTCCAGAAGCCCTTCGCCCAAATCATGAAGGAGACCGTGCTGGCCCCCCTCGGCCTGAAGAACAGCACCTACGAGCAGCCCCTGCCCAAGGCCCTGGAGCCCCTCGCCGCCGTCGGCACCCGCTCAGGCGGCAAGAGCGTGGCGGGCCGCTGGCACACCTATCCGGAGCAGGCCGCCGCGGGCCTGTGGACCACGCCGTCGGACCTCGCCCGCATCGCGCTGGAGGTCTCCAAGGCCACCCAGGGCAAGTCCCAGCGCGTGGTGTCCCCGTCCATGGCGAAGCAGATGCTCACCCGGCAGTCGGAGTCCTTCGGCATCGGCTTCATGCGCCCCAAGGAGCAGTCCTGGTTCGGCCACGGCGGCTCCAACGAGGGCTACCGCTGCGTCCTCGTCGCCTTCGCCGAGTCCGGCAGCGGCATCGCCATCATGACCAACTCGGATGACGGCGGGCTCCTCTTCGACCGCCTCATCGCCAGCGCGATGGCGGAGTACGGCTGGAAGGGCTTCACTCCCGAAACCGAGCGCCCCGGCTTCACCACGGACATGATTCTGCGGACGAAGGGCGCGGACGCCGCCATCGCCTGGTTCACCTCGCACAAGAGCGCCTCGACCGGAAAGGACGCGCCGTCCTCCGCCGTCCTCAACAACCTGGGCTACTCTCTGATGGGCCGGGGCCGCCTCCCCGACGCCCTGAAGCTGTTCGAGGCCAACGTCGCCCTCTACCCCGAGGACGCCAACACCCACGACAGCCTGGGCGAGGGCTACGCCGCCGCCGCCCGCAAGGATGAAGCCATCCGCAGCTACAAGAAGTCCCTGGAGCTCAACCCCAAGAACGACAACGCCCGGAAGATGCTGCGAGACCTCGGCGCCGAGGCGGCCACCACGAAGTAGCCCCCTCATGCCGAGAGGACGGAGCGAAGACCCAACCTCCCCTCCGTCCTCACGCACTCACGACAGCGCGCCCGGCATCACAGCTTCGTGCTGGCGTGCAACGCCGTCACTCCCGGCGCCACGGCCTGTCGCCACGTGACGCGGTAGGTGCCCCCCTCGAGGTCCCACGTCACGCTCCCCGGCTGGATGGGGAAGCGCCCCTCGTGGGGCACCGCGCCCCTCCAGAACGAGCGAGTGCCCGACGCGTAGGACAAGGCCAGGTCCGTCTCCTCGCCGAAGCCGGGCCCCGTCACCAGGCCACAGCCCTTCGCATCACACCGCAAGCGGCCCGCCGGAAAGGGGCGACTGACTCCCGTCGCCTCCTTCACCCACTCCGTCCCCGTCCACCGCCACCAGCTCACATCCGTGTGCATCCGGACTCCGCTCGGGGACACGGCCATCAAGCCCTGGCCATCCCCCGACGACGCCACGGTGTTCTCGTTGGACCAGGCGACACCGTTGTGCATCATGTACCGGAACTCGTCGTCGAGGGGCGCCATCACCATCACCGCGCTGTCCGTGGCCACGATGTCGTAGCTGCCGGTCCGCAGCACCGGCTCCACCCTCGGCTGCCAGACGCCCGAGGTGTGCATGCGCAGGATGTTCAGCGTGCCCCCCTCCCGCTTCGTCGACAACGCGAAGGAGGCTCCCGAGGGAATCAGCTGGGTGTTCTTCCAGCGCAGCGTCGTCGACGTGCGCTCGGCGGCCAGCTGAGGCGCGCCCCACGTCATCCCGTCCACGCTCAGCGCCGAGCGAATCTCCCACTGTCCCCACGCCGCCATGAAGCCACTGGCGCCGTGCACGAGAGCAAGGTCGGGGTCCGTGCCCGTCACGGTGTCCAGCTTGAACGGCGCCCCCAGCACCCCCGCCGTGGAGGACACCGCCCAGAGGTCCATCTGGCCCGCCGTGGTGGACGGCTGGAGGTAGGTGAGGACCACCGTGTCGTCGTCCACGGCCACACGGACCTTGGAGCCCACGGGCCCCAGGCGCACGGGCTGGTGCCACACCTCCCCGTCGTACTCCGCGAGGAAGAGGCTCCACGCGCCTCCATCGAACTGCTCCCACGCGGCGGCCCCATGCCCGTCCGGCGCGAAGTGGACCACCGCCTCCCGCACACCTCCGACGAGCGGCGGCGTCACCAGCTGCCTCGGTGCGCCCCACTGGCCACCGCCCTGATAGCCACGCGCGGAGAGCTGCCCCGGCGTCACATACGCCACATCCACCTGGTCCCCCACCTGGTGCGGGACCAGGGGAGTGCTGTCCGCGCCGCGAAGCTGGACGCTCGGCTGCCACCCCTGCGGCGTGAGCGCGGTCGCCCAGACTTCATGCGTGGTCGACACCGGGCCGTTCTTCCTCATCAGGACCAGCAGCTCATCGCCCACGGCACGTGTCTCGAGCACCACGTTCATCCCTGTCGCGACAACGCTCCTCGTCACCGACGTCCACGAGCCCCCCACCTGCGTGAGGGAGTGCACCTGCGTCGAGCTGCTGCTCGACAACAACCCGACGTAGTTGCCCTGGTACGAAACCACCGCCAGCGGGAACGAGGTCGTCCCGCTCTCCGGCAGCGGCACGAGGGACTGCCACTCGCCATTGACGCGAACCGCCGCGGTGAGCTGATCCGCGCGGATGAAGAGCGCCGTGACGGTGCTCCCATCCGAGGCGATGCGCAGGTGGCGCGCCTGACTGGAGGTGATGAACTCGGCGGGCCCCCACGCGCGGGTGGTCCGGTTGAAGAGTGAGAACCACGTCCCCTCGGAGGTGGTCCACGCCCGGCCAAAGCTGTCTCCCACCCGGGTGTACTGCTCCTCCACGGACGAGGAGTTGACGCTGGAGTGCACCCACTGCACACCATCGAAAATCGTCGTGACGTCCTCGAAGGAGTCCGGCCCCGACATCCACATCACGGCCCCCGCATGCGAGAGGAGGGTCGGGGACGTCCCCAGGTTCTTCCGGGCCACCTCCAACCACTGCGTCCCGGACCGCACCCGGAAGGACCTCGAGACGGTGTCATAGACATAGAGGTTGTTGCCGAAGCCGAAGAGGTGGCCCCGGATGCCCGGCGTCACCGGAGTGAAGGCCGTCCCATCGAAGAGCGCCACCGCGTCTTCAGCGAGCGAGGGGTCCGACCACCCCACGATGAACCGCTGGTCCCACGCGGCCACCTGCGGCGACTGCTTCATCGAGCTGCCCTCACCCACCAGGATGGACGCTCCGAAGCCAGCACCCTTGTTGAGCGAAGCGCGGACCTGGACGCCCGTGCCCGTGTTCTCGTTCCACACGGCCAGCGTCCCCAGCGGCCCGGTGGCAAACACGGGCACACCCGCCTGGCCTGGGCTACCGGCGCTCACCCTCACGCCTGGAGCCACCGTGCGAATCGTGTACGTGAAGGGCGCAGCGAGGCTCAATCCCTGGGGCGTGCGCACGTCCTTCACCGTCAGCGTGTAGTCCGTCGCGGGCGCGAAGGGCGACAACTGACGGAACGCCACCGTGTTCGTCGAGGACTCGTAGTGGGCCACCCCCGAGACCCCCGCGACGCTGACCGTCTCCGGGGTGATGGAGGCCCGGTCCAGCGGCCGGTCGAAGCGCACACGCAGCGGGCCGCTCAGCGGCACGAAGCGCGTGTCCGGAGCCGGCGTGGCCTCCACGACGCGCGGAGGCGACGGCTGCAACTCCGTGACGAAGCCGAAGCCCTCGAACGGCACCAGCCGGTTGCCCGCGAGGTCCTCCACGGAGCGGACCTGTCCCCGATAGCGCGTCTGGTACTTCAAGGGCGCGTGAGGCGTGAAGCCCACCTGGAGCCGCGCGTCGTCGTAGCGCAGGGTGCCCGGGACGAGGCCGACGACCTGGGTGCCCTCCGTGTTCAGCTCCTCCAGGAAGAGGCGGTCCGGCGTGATGCTCGCGGGCCGGAGCGGCTCGCTGAAGCGGACGAGGATGGGGGCATGGCGCGCGGCGACGCCCACCTCGGTCGCCTCCGGCAGGGTCGCCTGCACGCGAGGCGAGCGGGTGTCGCGCGACGACGCCACCACGAACGTGTGCGTGTACGTCCGGACCAGCGGGTTGCCCGCCAGGTCCTTCGCCTTCGTGGAGAGCGTGCCGGTGACGCGTGCGCCCGGCGCCGGCTGGGGGCTCACCCGGAAGAACACCGACTGGCTCGCGGCATCGTAGGTATACGTCCCGGAGAGTGGCGACGCGGGGTTCGGCCCCAGCAGCTGCTCGAACTGGAGCGAGTCGGCCGTGAGCGTGCTCGGGTCCATGGGCTCGTCGAACGTGAGGACGTATACCGGCCAGGTCGATGGCACCTCCGTCACTCCGAGGAGCGGCTTGGTGGACACCACGCTCGGCGGCGACGTGTCCGACGCGAAGCCCACCGTGAAGAGGGAGTGATGGGGCACCTCCAGCGACTTGCCCGTCGCCGAGCGCAGCAGCGAGGAGACCACCACCGTCACCAACGCGTCGGCGGTGAACGGGCGCGCCGGGGCGAAGGTCAACGTGCGAGTGGTGGCGTCGTGAGTCAGGGTGCCCTGGAGCAAGCCCCCGTCCTCCCACACCGTGAGGACCTCCTCGTTCACCGTGGCGGCGTCCAGCGCCTCCGTGAAGCCCACGATGACCCGCGCGTTGCGAGCGACCGCCTCCGCGTCCGACGCGGGCAACACGTAGTCGATGAAGCCCAGGGCCCCCGAAGGCTGCGAGCCACCATCGCCCACGCCTCCGTCCCCCGTGGGCTCCCGGCCCGCATCAGAGCCTCCCGCATCGGTCTCTCCGCCGGCGTCCGGCGGGGCATTGTCGTTCGGCGTGCTGTCCTTGCAGCCAGGGGTGAACACCATGAGGCCCAGGACACACAGGGCCCATCTCATCCAGGAGGGTTTCAAAGTCATAGGGGGCTATCGCGGGCCGAACGGCGCGTGCGGCGCTGTCCGTTCCCGCGACTCGGGTGACGGCGTGACGACAGGACCACGAAGCAGCAAGAGGGACCACGCGTCGACGGAGCCCCGATACGGACTGGGGTCATGCGCGCCCGGATAGGCGAAGGCACCTGCAATCAGGTGACAAGGGTTCGCCACACCCATCCTGTGTACCCCGAGTCTCTGACGTTTCCTCTTTCCGAGCGACGAATGTCACCCCCACCCTCAGAGGCGCACCTCGGAAAGCACGTCCGACGCCCTTGGACCGAGGGCGCCGTGCCATCACCCAGGAGGAGGCCGGGCCCTCTCGAGCCTCGTAGCCCTTGGACTCCTCACCGGCGCGGACACCCGCAAGCCCACCACCCAGTGGGTGTCCCGCCCCTCCGAGGCCCCTCGCATCACCCGCGTCGAGCAAGGCTTTCCCGCCCTGACGCTCCCCGGTGAGACGCCTCGCCCGCGGTCCCTCCAGGAGTGGCTGGCGCTGGATGAAGTCCCTGGCGTCAGCATCGCCGTGTTCGACAAGGGCTCGCTCGTCTGGGCCAAGGCGTATGGCGTCCAGCAGGCGGGAGCCACCGAGCCCGTCACCGTCGCCCCCCTCTTCCAGGCCGCCTCCCTCCGCAAGCCCGTGACGGCCCTCGCCGCCATGCACCACGCCGAGAGGCGCACGAGGTCGCTCGACGAGAACATCGACGCCAAGCCCGTCTCCTGGAAGCTGCCCGACAACGCGTTCACGAAGGACCAGAAGGTGACGCTGCGACGGCTGCTGTCGCACTCGGCCGGGACGACGGTGTCCGGATTCCTCGGCTACGCGGCCCAGGCCCCCGTGCCCGCACTGCACCAGGTCCTCGAGGGACAGGCTCCCGCGAACTCCTCGCCCGTGCGCGTGGACGCCGTGCCCGGCAGCCTCACGCGCTACAGCGGCGGCGGCACCACCATCGTCCCGCAGGTGCTCATCGACCAACTCCAGAAGCCCTTCGCCCGAATCATGAAGGAGACGGTGCTGGCGCCGCTCGCCATGAAGCGCAGCACCTTCGAGCAGCCGCGGCCCAAGGCCCTGGAGTCCCAAGTCGCCACCGGCACGCGGCCGGGCGGCAAGAGCGGCAAGAGCATCAAGGGGCGCTGGCACACCTACCCCGAGCAGGCCGCCGCCGGCCTGTGGAGCACGCCCTCCGAGCTCGCGCGCGTCCCGTTGGAGCTCTCCAAGGCGTGGGGGTGATGACCAACTCGGATGATGGCTACCGCCTCTTCGACAGGCTCATCGCCCGCCTGGCGGCCGAGTACGGCTGGCAGGGCCTGGCCTCCACCAACCGCGGCCCCCTTCGACACCCTGGACCTGCGGGTCCGCGTGAAGGGTGTGGACGCCGCCATCGCCTGGCTCACCACGCACCAGGCCTCGGCCCCTCCCGCGGAGAAGCTGTCCTCGGAGGCCCTCAACACCGTGGGCGACATGGTGCTCGCCAAGGGACAGGCCTCCGACGCCGTGAAGCAGCTCAAAGACCTGGGCGCGGCGGCCGCGGCGAAGCCGTAGTCACGCCTTCGCGTCGTTCAGCCGCGCCGCCTGCGTCAGCAGGTAGTTTCGCTCCGGGAGGCTGGTGGTGCGCTCCGCCGCCTGGCGGTAGTGCGCCACCGCCTCCGCATGTCGCCCCGCCCGCTCCAAGAGGTGCGCGCGGACCGCGTCCAGGCGGTGGCTCTCCTCCAGCCGCCCCTCCGCGTCCAGCGCCTTCACGAGCGCAAGCCCCACCTCCGGCCCGTGCACCATCGCCGTCGCGATGGCGTGGTTGAGCGCCACCACCGGGTTGTCGGACAGCTCCATCAGCACGCCGTAGAGCGCCAGAATCTGGGGCCAGTCCGTGTCCTCCGCCCGCGCGGCCTCGTCGTGCACCGCCGCGATGGCCGCCTGCACCTGGTACATCCCCAGCGAGCCCTTCGACAGCGTCGCGGAGATGAGCGCGACGCCCTCCTCAATCATCCCCGCGTTCCACAAGCGCCGGTCCTGCACGTCGAGCGGAACCAGCTCCCCCTCCGGCCCCGTCCTCGCCGCGCGCCGCGCATCCGTGAGCAGCATCAGCGCCAGGAGCCCCGCCACCTCGCCGTCCTCCGGCAGCAGCGCGTGCAGCATCCTCATGAGGCGTATCGCCTCGCCCGACAGGTCCGTGCGGTGCAGCTCCGGTCCGGAGCTCGCCGTGTAGCCCTCGCTGAAGATGAGATAGAGCACATGCAGCACCGCGCCCAGCCGCTGCGCCGTCTCCTCCGGCGTGGGCTTCTGGAACGGCACCCCGGAGCCCTGGATGCTCTGCTTCGCCCGGCTGATCCGCTGCGCCATCGTCGACTCGGGGACGAGGAACGCCTTGGCGATTTCCGCCGTCGTCAACCCGCCCACCGCGCGCAGCGTCAGCGCAATCGCGGAGGCCGTGGTCAGCGCCGGGTGACAGCACATGAACAACAACACGAGCGCGTCGTCCCGCCCCGCCAGCTCGTCGCCATCCCTGGGCAGCACGAGCTGGAGCTCGGGCGGCACCAGGCTCACCACCAGCTCCTCGCGGTGGCGGCGCGCGGCCTCGGCGCGCACGTGGTCCGTGATTCGCCGCGAAGCGACCTGTATCAACCACGCCCGCGGGTCCTCCGGCACGCCGTCGCGCGGCCACTGCAGGGCCGCCGCGAGCAGCGCCTCCTGCACCGCGTCCTCCGAGGCCCCGAAGTCCCGAAACTTCCGGAGGATGGCACCCAGCACCCGCGGCGCATGCTCCCGCAGCAGGTGCTCGATGCGGCTGTGACTCGACTCCGTCATCACATCATGTCGGGCGGCGGACCACTCATCACCTGCCGCACTTCGATCGCCATGTTGAGCGGCACGCCCCCACGCCCGGGCGCGGCGGACGCCTCCGCGGCGATGTCATAGGCCCGCTCCGGGCTGTCCACTTCGACAATCCAGTAGCCCGCGAGGAACTCCTTCGACTCGGGGAAGACGCCGTCCGTGATGGGCTTGCCGTCCGCGCCCGCGCGGACCCGCTTCGCCTGGTCCGGGAACGCCAGGCCCTCGGCCACCAGCAGCTCCCCCGTCCCGCTGAGCTTCTTCGCGAAGCCCACCATGAACCGGATGTGCGCCTGGATGTCCTCCTTCGGCCAGTGAAGGATGGAGCCCGCTCCCTCGCGAGGGGAGTTCATCATCAGCATGTATTTCATCTTCATGGGGTGGCTCTCTCGTCTCTTCGGTCACCCGCGCCCCGGGATTGGGTGCGCGTTCATCGGGATGTCGGAGCCACGCGCGAGGTCTCGACATCGCCGATGAAAATAATCGACGCGACTCGCAAGCTGGCGGAACAACTGGAGTCTTCCGCCAGAATCTTCAGCAGACCTTGCCCGGATTGAGGATACCCAGCGGGTCCATGGCCCCCTTGAGGCGCCGGTGCAGCCGCAGGGCCTCCTCCCCCAGCTGCCGCCCCAGGAAGGGCTGCTTGAGCACCCCCACCCCGTGCTCCCCGGTGATGGTGCCCCCCAGCGCCAGCGCCGCCTCCAGGATGTCGTCGAACGCCGCGCGGGCCCTCGACAGCGCCGCGGGGTCCTTCCGGTCGAAGACGACGGTGGGGTGCATGTTGCCGTCCCCCGCGTGGCCGAAAGTCCCCACCAGGACCTCGCGCCGCGCGGCGATACCCTCGATGGCGGCGAGCAGCTCCGGGATTCGCGACAGCGGCACCCCCACGTCGTCCAGCAGCGTCGCCCCCTGCCGCTCCAGCGCGGGGAAGGCCAGCCTCCGCGCGGTGAGGAGCAGCTCCCCTTCCGCCTCGTCCTCGGAGTGGGTGACGAAGGTGGCGCCCGCCGCCTCGCAGCAGCGCGCCATCGCCTCGATGTCCGCCACGCCCTGGTCCCCGCCCGCGTCGGAGCGCGCCAGCAGGAAGGCCGCCGCCTCCCCGTCCAGGCCCAGCGGCTTGTACGCCTCCACCGCGCGGCACGTGGCCCGGTCCATCAGCTCCAGCAGGGAGGGCCGCGTGCGCGCCATGATGTCCGTGACGGCCAGGCCCGCGCCCGCGAGCGTGGGGAAGGTGGCCACCAGCGTCGTCGCGCGAGGCGGCTTGGGGCGCAGCTTCAGCGTCGCCTCGGTGATGACGCCCAGCGTGCCCTCCGAGCCGACGAACAGCCGCGTCAGGTCATAGCCCGCGACGTTCTTCATCGTGCGCCCGCCCGTGCGCACCACGGAGCCATCCGCCAGCACGACCTCGAGCCCCAGCACCGCGTCCCCGGTGACGCCGTACTTCACGCAGCACAGGCCCCCCGCGTTCGTCGCCAGGTTGCCGCCCAGGCTGGAGAACTCCCAGCTCGCCGGGTCCGGCGCGTACCAGAGGCCCTTCTCCGCCGCCGCGGCCTTCACCTCCGCGTTCAACACCCCAGGTTGAACCACTGCCAGCAAACCTCGGGGGTCCACCTCCAACACCCGGTTCATCCGCATCAGCGACAGCACGATGCAGCCGTCCGTCGCGTTCGCCCCACCGGACAGCCCGGAGCCCGCGCCCCGAGGCACCACCGGCACCTTCCTCGCGGAGGCAAGCCGCAGCACCGCGCGCACGTCGTCCGTACACGTCGCGCGCACGAGCACCGCGGGCCGCCCCGACGGCGCCCACTCCGCCTGGTCGCGGCGGTGCGCCTCCAGCACGTCCGCGTCGGTGACGAGCGCCTCCGGGGGAAGCACCGCCGCCAGCTCTCGCAACAGGGCCGTGTTCATGACGAGTGCTCTCCCACCCATGCGCGCATCTTCGGATGCAGGGCCCACCTACCTGATGCCGCCATCGGCTCGGCGAGAAAGCGAAGGGGCGCCACCCGAGGACGGCCCCCCGTCGTGCCCGAACTGTTCTCCGGGCAACCATGCTGTCCAACCTCCCGGATTGACGCAAGGACAGCGCCCTCACGAGGATGCGCGCGCTGCTCGGTGCGACCCAAACGGAGGCGACTGGCATGGCCAAGGTGCTGATTCTGGCTGGTGACGCGGCGGAGTCCCTGGAGGTGATGTACCCGTACCAACGGCTGCTGGAGGAGGGCTACGAGGTCCACCTCGCCGCCCCGTCGAAGAAGAAGCTCCAGTTCGTGGTGCACGACTTCGTGGACGGCTTCGACACGTACACGGAGAAGCCCGGCTACACGTGGCAGGCGGACCTGGCCTTCTCGGAGGTGAACCCCGCCGACTACGTCGCCCTGGTCATCCCCGGTGGCCGCGCCCCCGAGTACCTCCGCAACAACGCCGACTGTCAGCGCATCGTCCGGTCCTTCTTCGAGCAGAACCGCCCCGTGGCCCACATCTGCCACGGCCCGCTGCTGCTCACCGCCGCTGGCGTCCTCAAGGGCCGCAAGAGCGCCGCCTACCCCGCGCTGAAGCTCGACGTGCAGGGCGCGGGCGCGGAGTTCATCGACTCCGCCGCGGTCCTCGACGGGAACATGGTCTCCGCCCGCGCCTGGCCGGACCACCCCTCGTGGATGCGCGAGTTCATGAAGCTGCTGCGCGCCAAGGCCCCCGCGGCCTGACGTCTTGACGCCAGGGCCCGCTCCCGCCGAAGTGGGCCCTGGCGGCCGTCCCCGCCCCACCATGTCCGAGGACTCCCCCACGCCCCCCAGGAGGACAGCGCTCGACACGTCGGTCCCCGACTTCGACATGCCCTTCCCCCAGATGCTCGCCGTGCGCGTCTGGAGCGTGCTGTTGGAGGTCATCACCCGGCTGGGGGACCTGCTGGTGCTCGTCCTCCGTCCGCGCCTCGTCCCGCCCTACCTGAGCCTCTGGCTGCGCGAAGCACTCGCCTCCCCCTACCGCGCGCGTCGCTCGTTCGACGTGGTCCGCGTCCTCCACGCCAGCCAGCAGCACTTCCGGGAGCTCATCTACGGGGAGACGCCCATCCACACCGCCGTGTGGCTCTTCAAGAAGGCGGGCCTCACCTCCTCGTCCCAGCTGGTGGACCTGGGCGCGGGCCGGGGCCGCGTGCTCCTCGCCGCGCGCTGGATGGGCGCCCGGGCCCGAGGCATCGAGCTGTTGGAGCAGCACGTGACGCTCGCCTCGGGGCTGGCGCGCCGGGCCGGCGCGGAGCTGCGCCAGGGGGACGCCACCCAGGCCGACCTGGGCGACGCCACCCACGTCTTCATCAACTGGACCGCGCTGTCCCCCGAGACCCGGGAGCGCATCGTCGAGCGCCTGCGCACCTGCCGCCCCGGCACCCGCGTCCTCACCGTCACCCGCCCCGTGGAGGGCCCGGGCTTCACCCTCCTCTCCCGGCACTCGCTCCTCTTCACCTGGGGCGTGGAGCACGTCTGGATTCACGAGCGGTGCGCCCCCGGGGATGCGCTTTGAGATGCAAACACTCCAGCCCGGGCACGGGTGGACCCGACTCCCGCGTGGCTTCCTCTCGTGGCGGCTCCATGCCTAGGCTCGCCGGCTCGATGCCGGTCGGACGGGTCCGCCTCCCCCCGGGGCGCGCCCTCCTCACTACCGGATGACTCAGGTCCCCGGGCCCATGGGCCGAGGGGCACACAGGAGCAGGCTCACATGAAGGCATGGATGGCCGTGGCGATGCTGGCGGTGGTTCCCCTGGTCGGTTGCGGTGGCTCGCGCGAGCTGAACCGCGCGCGCGCCGAGTCGAACGTGCTGCGCAAGGACGCCGAGTCGCTGCGCGCGGAGAACGAGGCGCTGAAGACCAAGGTGTCCGAGCTGGAGGGGGAGCTGGCCAACGTCTCGAAGGAGCGCGACGAGCTGAAGGTCGCCGCGGAGCAGGCCGCCGCCGCTCCGGCCGTGGTCCCCGCCGCCGGTGGCAAGAAGCGCAAGAAGTAGTCCCCGTCTCCCAGGGAGCATTCCGGCGTGTCGGAGCGTTCGGCCCGACACGTCGGAGGCCCTGTCGGAAGCGCCCCTCGTGAGGCGCGCCCAGGGCACCTCGGGCCACATGCGCCCGGCACACCCACTGCACTGACGGACGGGCACCCAGGGCAATCCAGCCCCGGACGCGGCCAAGCCAGCGCCGCGCTCGCAGGAGTGCGCCATGCCTGAAGTGACCATCGACAAGCCCGCGCAGCCGCAAGCCTCTCCCCAGACGACGGAGAGCCTGACGGCGACACTCGTCAACCAGACCCAGGGCAACCTGGTGCTCGTGAAGTCGGCCAGCGGGCTGCAGTGGACCCGCCCGCCTCCGGCCACCATCTCCCCGGGCCAGTCCGGGCAGTTCGCCAGCCCCGGGGACTTCAGCAACCCGTCCTCGGGCTACGTCGTCTACCAGTCCTCCTCCGCGGGCAGCGCGACCTTCACCCTCTCCTGGACCATCCCCTCCATCGGCCCCAACAGCATCAACTGGCAGACGACCCCGGGGCTCAGCGCGCAGGAGAGCGGCTCGTTGAGCGGGTGGAACCTGTCCGCCGCCTGGTTCATCAGCGGGTGAGGACATGCCGGTGAGCGCCGGGTCCGCGCTCCTCGCTCATGGCTGGGCTAGAGTCCCGAGGCCCAGGTCCACCACCATGTCCCCCACGCTCGCCGATGTCTCCACCGCCGCCGTGCCGGAGCGGGGCGGCGGCCCGAAGGGGCCACACCTCGTCCCGGCCCTCACCGTCATCTCCCATCCCGTCCCCCGCCGCGTCGGG
This sequence comes from Myxococcus stipitatus, assembly GCF_038561935.1. The sequence continues at coordinate 10,061,089 of NZ_CP102770.1, forward strand.
GAGCGGCTGCGGCTGGACGCGCTCGCGGCGGGACGGGAGGTGGCCCTGTCCCGCAACGGGCCGGACTTCCACCCGCCCGGCACCGCGCGGGGACAGCCGCTGAATGACCCGTTCATCAGCCGCAAGCCGCTGGTGTTCTCCCCGGGCTCGCGCCCTGGGAGCGTGCGGCTGACGAGCCAGGACGGCGGCACCCAGGTGGCCATCGCCGGCTCCACGCTGGAGGGCACGTGGGAGCTGTCCGCGAGCGAGCTGGCCGCGGGAGTCCCGCTGGAGCTGGGCCAGCGCGTGGTGCTGCTGCTCCACCTGGTGGAGGCGACGGACGAGGCCCCGACGGCGGACACGCTGGGCATGGTGGGCGAGAGCACGGGTGTCCGCCGCCTGCGCCGCCACATCGAGCGCGTGGCGGACCTGGACGTGCCCGTGCTCATCCGCGGTGAGACGGGCACGGGCAAGGAGCGCGTGGCCCAGGCCATCCACCAGCGCAGCCGGCGGCGCTCGGGCCGCTTCCTCTCCGTCAACCTGGGCGCCATTCCGAAGGAGCTCGCCGCCGCCGAGCTGTTCGGGACACAGAAGGGCGCGTACACGGGCGCGACGCAGGGCCGCGAGGGCTTCTTCCGCGCCGCGCACGGAGGCACCCTCTTCCTGGACGAAGTGGGCGAGGCCCCGCCCGAGGTACAGGTGATGCTCCTGCGGGTGCTGGAGACGGGCGAGCTGTACCCCGTCGGAGGCTCCACCCCCATCGCCGTGGACGTGCGGCTGCTCGCCGCGACGGACGCGGACCTGGATGAGCGCATCCGCGACGGGCGCTTCAAGGCGCCGCTGCTGCACCGGCTGGCGGGGTACGACCTCCACGTGCCTCCGCTGCGGGAGCGGCGCGAGGACCTGGGGCGCCTGTTCTTCCACTTCGCCCGCGAGGAGCTGGCGACGCTGGGCGAGGCACACCGGCTGGACAACGAGGACGCCTACGCGGAGCCCTGGTTGTCCGCGGCGCTCGCGACGCGGCTGGTGCGCTTCCAGTGGCCCGGCAACATCCGGCAGCTGCGCAACCTCGCGCGGCAGCTCGTCATCGGGAGCCGAGGACAGCCCAGCCTCCAGGCCGAGCCCCGACTGGAGCACGAGCTGGAGCTCGCCGCCGCCGCCAGGCCCGGCGCCGCGGTGGCGGCCGAGGCGCGCTTCGGCACCGCCCACGCCGAGGCCCCCCTGGAGGCGCGCACCTCACCGCGACGCAAGGCCTCCCAGGTGACGGAGCAGGAGCTGCTCGCCGCGCTGCGGGAGCACGCGTGGGACTTGAAGGCCACCGCCGAGGCGCTGGGGATTCCGCGCCCCTCGCTCTACGACCTCATCGACAAGAGCCCGAACCTGCGCACCGCCGGGGACTTGAGCACGGAGGAAATCACCCGCGCCTTCGAGGCCCACGGAGGTGACCTGGACGCGATGGCGCGAGGGCTCGAGGTGTCCCGGCGCGCCCTGGGCCGGCGACTGAAGGAGCTGGGCCTCACGCCTCGCGCGGAGTGACGCGCGGCGCTGGGGACTTGCGTGTCCCGCGCGGAAGCTCGTGGCATGACGTGTGCTCATGCCCACGCGGGTCCATTCGTGTCACAGGGAAGGTGAAACATGAGGAAGGCGATTGCAGTCGCAAGCGTGTTGTCTGTCGCGGGGTGGTGGGCTTGCGCGACCCGGACGGGAGTGGAGGCCCCCACGCCTCGGCAGGAGGCGCGGCTGTCGGGTGATGACGCGTGCCAGTGCGCCTCGGACCCGTGTCCGGATGACGGCGGGACGAACTGCCTGGACATCTCCGTGAGCCTCAACGCCTCGGGGAAGAAGAAGTTCAGCCCCGGCTGCGACTCCCACGGTTGGAAACTGTGCGCGGGACAGCAGGTGATCATCAGCTCCGAGCTGAGCCAGGACCTCTGCGTCGACCTCATCAGCACGAGCGGCGACCCGGACGGCGGTTCAGGGAGCCGGGTGTCCCTGTCGAGCGGCTCCTCCTGGACCCCCTCCACGCTCACCGCGGGCGAGTACTGCCTGAGCGTCTGCAACAAGAACGGCACCGACTGCTCCCAGGGTTGCAAGAAGTCGGACTGCGAATCCGACGAGGCGACCATCCGAGGGAACATCGACGTCGTCACCAAGGGGCCCACCGAGCCCGAAGAGAGACGCTGAGCCCTCGGCGTCGAGGCTTCGAGCGGACTACCGCGAGACGGCGGCGGCTCCGCTCGAAGCGGTGAGCCACCGCCCCCACTCCTTCAGCAAGTGCCGGTTGTCGTCGAGCGCGCGGGACAACAGGGCTCGCGCCTGACGCTCGGGCTCCGACTCACCCCGGCCCGCCTCCGAGGCCGAAGCCGAGGCAGCCAAGGCCAGCGCCAGCCCCGCGCGGAGGGCTCGCGCACGAGGCCACTCGGCGCGCAGGGACAGGGCCTTGTCCACGTGCGAAAGCCCTCGCTCCAGCACCGGCCTGCCTCCCGGAGCCAGGCCCCGCTCCAGGCAGAAGCGCCCGAGCGCCACGAGGTGCTCGGGCTGCGAGGGCTCCAGCTCGACGGCGCGCAGGAAGGCCTGCTCCGCCTCCGTGAAGTCCTCCTCCCGCGCCTTCGCGCGGGCTTGGACCGCCAGCGCGTCCCCCAGGACACGCCATGCCTGTGCCTGCTTGGGGTTGAGCTCCAGCGCGCGGCGCAGGGACGTCAGGGCCTCCTCCAGCGCGGGGCCCGGCGGGTGGCCTTGCCTCAGGGCCCACGCGGCCTCGGCCTGGAGCGCGGTGCCCAGGTTCATCCAGGGCTGCGGCAGGTCGGGGATTCGCGCCAAGGCGTCCTTCAGCGCCGAGCGCGCGGCGAGCACCTCCCCCGCCGGCGACTGTCCTTCCAGCACGCGCATCGTCGCGCGCCAGGCGTGGACCTCGCCCACGTTGTTCTGCCCGTAGCCCTGCGCGGGGGCCAGGGCGATGGCGCCATCGAACGCCTTCAGGGCCTCGCGCAGCGCGGGCTCCACGTCCTCGCCTCGCTCCCAGGCGTCCTTCGCGCGCTCGAACCAGACGGTGCCCAGGCCGTTGTGCAGCGGCGGCAGCTTCGGGTTGATGGCCACGCCCTTCTCGTAGGCGGTCAGGGCGCTCGCCAGCGCGGGCTTTGGATCCACTCCCGTGTCGCGGTGTCGCGCGGCGCGAGCCAGGTGCACCTCGCCCGCGTAGAACCATGGCGCGATGTGCGCGGGATTGATGGACTGCGCGCGCTCCAGCGCCGCCGCGGCCTTGTCCAGGTCTCCCGAGGGGTCCACGGCTCGCGGATGCGAGGCACGGGCGAGGTACTCGGTGCCCAGGTTGATCCACGCCTCCGGCCGGAGCGCGTTGATGGCGACGGCGCGCTCGTGTGCGGCAATCGCCTTCTCGCGATAGGGCAGGGAGTCGCCCCCCCCGCCCTCTTCGTGGTCCGCCCAGACGCGGAACACCTGCCCCACGTCCGCGTGGAACTCGTAGTCGCGGGCCTCGGCGGGGATGCGCTCGAAGGCGGCGGCGGCCTCGCGCAGCGAGTCGCGTGGGTCCATCCCCTTCTCCTGCCGGAAGCGCGCCCGCTGCCAGTGGACGACGGCCAGCTCATGCAGGACCTTGGGCAGGTCCGGACGCAGCTCCACCGCGCGGCGCGCGGACACCAGGGCCTTCTCCAGCACGGGCTCCACGTCGCTCCCCTGGCGCGACTGGTGCTCCGCGAGGCGGCGGTGAAAGCCCGCCAGCAGCGAGTGGGCCTCCGCGTCGTCGGGCGCCAGGGCCAGGGCCTTCGACGCGGCCTCCACGCCTCGCGCGTGATGGAGCGGAACATCCCCTTGTCCGTAGAGCGCCACCAGGAGCGCCCATCCCTCCAGCTGCGCGAGCGCGCGATACACCGCGGGGACACTGCGGCCGATGTCCGCCGCGTGGGCATAGGCCCGCCGCGCCTCGTCGAAGTCCGAGAGTGCCCCCTCGCGGCTCCCCGTGTTCCACCGGCTGGAGCCTCGCAGCAGCAGGGTGTCGCCGCGGAGCAGCGGGGCCTCGTGGAACCAGGGCAGGCGCGAGCCCAGCGCGTCCAGCTTCGCCAGGGCCTCCTCGGGGCGGTTCTCGAGGAAGGCCAGCAGCGCGGCGACGTACTCGGGGGCCGGGACCTCCGCGCCCTCGCTCTTGCGAAGGAAGTCGCGAGCGGGCGCGCCGTAGCGCTGGGTGGCCTCCCGCAGCCGGGCCTCGCGCGTCGCCGCGTCCTGCTGCCGCTCCGCCTCCAGGCGGGCCTGCTGGTACAGGTGCGCCAGGGCCAGCGCCAGCGAGTACGCCACGCGAGGCTCCGTGGCGCCCGCCTTCCACGCGGCCTCCAGGTGCTCCCGCGCCCGGGCATCGTCATCGAGCGCGAGGTAGCCGCGCCCCAGCGCGTAGTGGCCCGAGGCCACCCCCATCGGCCCCGCGTCGCGCATCGCGGTCTCCAGCTCGCGCATCCGCGCGCCCAGGGCCTCGCGGTCCCGACGCGTGTCATGCGGGGGCGAGGTGCCGGAGTAGCGGGCCTGCGCCTCGATGCGCTCCACCTGCTCCGTGAAGCGGCGGGCCAGGGCCTCGCGCTGGGAGACCTCCCCGCGCGCGAGCACCGACTGCCCCACGGCCAGGGACACCACGACGAGGGCGCCCGTGCCCACGGCGACGGCGCGGCGGTGCTTGCGCAGCCACTTGCGCGCGCGATAGCCGGGCCCGGTGCGAGCGAGGACAGGCTCGCCGTCGAGGAAGCGCCCCAGGTCCTCCGCCAGCTCGCGCGCCGAGCCGTAGCGCGCGGAGCGGTCCTTCTCCAGGCACTTGAGGGTGATGGCCTCCAGGTCCACGGGGATGTCGCGGTCCAGCGCGCGAGGCGGCCGAGGCTCCACCGTGCCGATGTTGCCCAGCACCTCCAGGCCGTTCTGCCCGGGGATGGGCGGTGTCCCGGTCAGCAGCGCATAGAGCGTGGCGCCCAGGCTGTAGACATCCGCGCGCCGGTCCAGCCGGGCCACCTCGCCGCGAGCCTGCTCCGGTGACATGTAGTGCGGCGTGCCGAGCACGGTGCCCGTCGCGGTGACGCCCTCCTTCCAGTCGCGAGCGAGTCCGAAGTCCATGACGAAGGGCGACAGCGCCCCCTCGGCGGTCTGCTCCACCAGGATGTTGGAGGGCTTGATGTCGCGATGGATGAGCCCCGCGCGGTGGGCGGCGTGGACCCCCTCCGCGGCCTCGCGCAGCACGCGGGCCTTCTGCTCGACGCTGAGCGTCTCCACGAGCGCATGCAGCGGCCGTCCCTCCACGTACCGCATGGCGATGTAGGCGCGGCCCTGGACCTCGCCGACCTCGTACACCTCGCAGACGCGCGGGTGTGTCACACGCGCCTGGGCCCGGGCCTCCAGGATGAACCTGCGGGCCAGCTCCGGCTCGTCTCCGCGCACGAACTTGAGCGCGACCTGGCGATGCAGCCGGTTGTCCCTCGCGAGGAACACCCGGCCCATGCCGCCCTGCCCCAGGAAGCGGATGGGGGAGTAGTGCTCCCAGTCGGAGACAGGAAAGGCAGGCACCTCCACGGGGGGCGGAGGAGAGACCGGGGCGAGGCCCTTCTCCAGCGACAGCGTCGCGTCCCTGCCAGGCGCATGTCGCCCCGTGTCCACGGTCACCGGAGCCACGGGGCTTCGCGTGTCCTCCTCGCGCAGCATGAGCCGCAGGAGGGAGGCATGGGTGTCCTCGGACAGCCGGCCGCGCTCCTTCAGCAGCTCCAGCGGCCTGCGGCCCAGACGCGCCGCCTCCGAGCGCAAGGCGTCACACTCCTCACGCGAGAGGAGTCCTTCCGCGAGTGCATGGCGCAGCTCGACCTCGTCTTGCTCGCTCATCTTCGTCCTCACACCCCGGAAGCCGCGTCGCGGAGCGTAGCGAAGCCACCCCACGCCGTCGAAGCCCGCGAGGGGCCTGACATGTCGGACGACACGTCGCCCCGCGCTCGCGACACAGGGCGCGCGGTGGCAACTCCGCGTCGTCACTCGGGAGTCCTCCTCGCGGCTCCTGGCCCGGGGGCTGCAATCCCAGTCAGCACGCGCGCTCGGCAGGGCGCGCGCACAACCCAGGAGACAAACCATGTCCAACACGGCGACGTTCCAGTTCGCGGGTGGCTCGAAGGTGTACGTCCAGGCGCTGGCGAACGCGGGCTACACGCAGCAGGTGACCATCAGCCCTCCCTCGGGGAGCGCGGCGGTGTTCCAGGGCTCGGGCGAGGGGAACGTGACGATGCCGCTCACCACGCAGGGCTTCCTCACGGCGGGCAGCAACGGAGGACAGGCGTCCTTCACGGTGCCGGGCTCGGGCAGCCAGCTCAGCACCTACAAGGTCGCGGTCTCCTACAACAAGGGCAGCGGGTTCCAGCCCAGCAACGTGGAGGGCAACAGCAGCACCTTCACCACGCCCGCGGGCGGGCAGCTCGTCGTCGGCGTGGTCAGCTCGGAGGACGCCACCGACAACGACTACAACGACGGCGTGGTGTACTTCACGCTCTACCCCGCGCTGTGACGTCACCCCTGGGTGACACGGGCCTGTGTCCCCGTGTCACACCGGGATGTCCTTCCACGGGCGGACAGGACGCGCGGCGCGGAATGCCTCGATGATGAGGTGCATCTGCGCCTGCGTCGTCGTGTCCTTCAGCGCCTCCAGGTACAGGCAGCGCCGGGCCACGGCCATCAGGTCGAAGGCCCAATACATGCTCATCAGCGGGTTGATCCACAGCGTGCTGCCCCGCGTGCGCTCCGTCCGGTGTATGTCGCCATAGTCGCCCTCCAGCGCGGACACCACGGAGAGGGACACGATGCTCGGCGCGCGAGGCATCCGCTGCTCACCCCGCCGCGCGAACCAGCGCGAGAGCCACCCCTCGGGGAAGTAGTGCTCGGGCCCCTCCGTGGACGCCTCCACCTGGAGAACACCCGGAACGGGCCAGGTGCCTTGGACCTGGGAGAGCTGGGTGAAGCTGAGGTTCGCCAGCGTCACCGTCTTGCCCAGCTCGTGCAGCCGGAAGTACAGCGGCAGCCCGCTGAACACGTCGAAGCCGCCCCCACCTCCAGCGATGAGGACATGACGGGCGGGCGCAAGCCGCTCCATCAACGGCGAGGTGAACAGGTCCATGCCCGAATCCTCTCCGGCCACCGGGGAGGACACCACCCACACGGCGCGGCCCTGGCGCCTTCCGCTATAACGCGCCGCCATGTCCACTCTCATCCTCAGCGCCAAGGAGCTGCGCGGCCTCTACACCGTCCAGCTTGGCCTCGACGCCGTCGAGCGGGCCTTCCGGGCCCACGGCCGCGGCGAGTCCCTCATGCCTCCCAAGGTGTACCTCTCGCTGCCGCAGTACGACGGCGACTTCCGCGCCATGCCCGCGTTCCTCGACGGCGCGGCCGGAGTGAAGTGGGTCAACGCCCATCCCCAGAACCCCAGGAAGCACGGCCTGCCCACCGTGCGCGCCCTCTACATCCTCAGCGACCCCGACACGGCGTCGCCCCTGGCCATCCTCGACGGCACCCTCCTCACCGCGTGGCGCACTGGCTGCGCCGGCGGCGTGGCCTCCAAGTACCTGGCGAAGCCCAAGCCCCGCACCCTCGGGCTCGTCGGCTGCGGCGTCCAGGCCCGCGTCCTCATCGACGCCCACCGCGCCCTCTTCGGCGAGCTGGAGCTGCTCCTCGCCGACACCTCCGAGGCCGCCGCCAAGGCCCTCCAGGCCGAGAAGGGCGGCCGCGTCGTCAGCCTCCAGGAAGCCTCCGGCGCGGACATCGTCTGCACCTCCACCCCCTCCCGCACCCCCGTCGTGAAGCGCGAGTGGCTCAAGCCCGGCGCGCACATCAACGCCATGGGCGCGGACGCCCCCGGCAAGCAGGAGCTGGACGCGCGCATCCTCACCGAGGGCCGCGTCTTCATCGACGACACCGAGCAGGCCCTCCACTCCGGCGAGGTCAACGTCCCCCTCCACGACGGCCTGCTGAGCGCCGAGCACATCGCCGGAACCCTGGGCGAAGTCGTCGCCGGCAAGAAGCCCGGCCGCGCCGGTGACGAGGTCACCGTGTTCGACTCCACCGGCCTCGCCCTCCAGGACGTCGCGCTCGCCCGCGCCCTCTACGAGGTCGCCCGCGCCAAGGGCGTCGGCCAGTCGCTCGACATCGTCGGCGGCTGAGCCCCCTTCGCGCCCCCGGACGTCGAGCCCTCGGTGCCCCCCGCGCCGAGGGCTCCGTCCCCACGCATGATGCAACCGTGAAACTGCTGTGAGGATGATGACAACAGTCCACCGCTACCTTCAGGACGCATCCAACCTGAAGGGAGACGGACCGTGGAGCATCGGTGGAAGTCGTGTGTCTCGAGGAGCCTCATCCTGTCCCTGGGCCTGCTCTGCGGCGTCCTGAGCCCCGGCACCTCGGCCGCGGAGGTGCCTCTGATGTCGCTGCCCACGCTCGCGGATGGCTGGCCCCAGGTCGACATGCTCATCGGCACGGAGGAGATGGGCACGGGCGTCTTCCTCCCGTTCGGCTGCACCCAAGAGCAGGACGGCCTGGCGCTCGAGGCGCGCCAGCGCTACTCGAATGGCGCGGTCAGCGTCGAGGCCGCCTACCGGCTCAGCGCCGTGAAGGACTGGAAGCGCACCGAGGGCGCCCTCCACAACCTGGCCACCCAGGTGGGCCTCCACGTGCGGACCGCCTCGCGCACCAGCGAGGACGCCGCGCTCGGCCCCACGCTGGGACTGACGGCCAACCGCTGGCTCATCCCCATGGAAGACGCGAAGTGGCTGGAGGTCTTCGCGGGAGTGCAGGGCGCCGTGCTCATGGTGCCGCACCGGGGAGCGCTCGAGGTCCCCGTGCGCGCCAGCATCGGCATCCAGGGCAACTGCCCCTGCTTCAACTACATGCTCGTCGTGCGCGGCGGCTGGGATGACGCACGCCAGGGATTCGACTCGCCCGTCTCCGTTGGCGCCACCCTGGCCATCGGCTTCGGGAAGCGCTGGTGACACCCCCGTCACGACGCCAGGTCCGCGATATCCCGCCTCCGGGTCATCGCGGACGAAGAAGCGGATCCACGCTCTCAGGGAACACCAGGGTCGCCTAAAACCCTGTTATTGCTGAATCTATCTTGATTTCGGTGACTGGACATTTTCAGCAAAAGTTCAGTATTTCGTGATTACGCGATACCTGCGGAGCGCTCGCGGCACCCACCGGAAGACCCTTCCTAGGGCGAGCAGCGGCCCCACTACGACCTAAGGCCTCGGAGGTATCGCGTCGGACGCCAATGTCTGGCGCCCACACCTCACCTCTGGGAGCACCATGTCCACCCGTGTCCTCACGTCGTGGCGTCGCGTGCGTCCGCAGGCCTTCGTCGGCCTGTGGGCGTTGTGCGTCGCCGTCCTGTCCACGCCGTCCTCGGCGCAGACACAAACCAACTCGCAGTCCACCCAGCGCGCCATCAACTTCCTCAGCGCGGACGTCGTCACCTGGGTCAACGAGAACAACTGCGCGGCCTGCCACCGCGTGGGCGCCAGCACCTACGGCATGGCCGCCGCGCGCGCCAACGGCTACGACATGACCGTCGTCGCGGCCAACGGCCGGACGAACCAGGCCAACCTGGAGACGCTGGGCCAGCGCATCCGGAACGAGCAGCAGCCCGACGGCTCGTGGATTCACACCGGCAACGCCTTCCGCAACGAGAAGACGTCCTTCGCGACCTTCGGCCTCGCCGGGTATGACCAGAACGTCTCCACGCAGTACAGCGCGTCCCTCGTCGCCGCGGCCAACTGGGCGCTGGCCACGCAGGAGGCCAGCGGCCGGTGGGTGTCGGACCACGCCAGCTACCCGGTGGACCACGGCAGCGTGCCCACCACCGCGCGCATCATGACGGGCATCGCCCAGGCCAGGCAGCGCGTGGACCCCGCCCGCGCCGCGCAGTACCAGACCGCGCTGGACCGCGCCGCGGCCTACCTGCGCGCCAACCTGGACAACCTGGACACGAGCGCCCCCGGCAACGGCATGCCCTACACCTTCCAGGTGGCCTGGGCCGTGGTGGGCCTGAAGGCCGCGGGCCCCGGCCCGGCCAACGCCAACACCGCCGCCATCGACACGCTGGCCAACCGCCTGCTCGCGCGCACCTCGCCCGGCAACCCGGGCTGGGGAGACCTGCCCAACGCCGCCGCCAACGACGTGTCCACCGGCAGCGCCATCTACGCGCTGTGCCTCGCCGGCCGCGAGCCCGCCACGGACCCGCGCGTGCGCAGCAGCATCGAGTGGCTGAAGACGCGCCAGGCCGCGGACGGCAGCTGGCGCACCGGCTCCGCGACGTTCGACATCCCCACCACCTTCGCGTCCCTGGGCCTGTCCTGCTACGGCGACTTCAGCGTGCACGTCCAGGTCGTGGGTGAGGCGCGCAAGGAGCTGGCCATCGGCTCGCAGCAGGCGCAGCAGGTCAGCTTCACCTTCAACGTGAAGAACCACGGCTACCAGGCGGACACGTACACGCTCAGCACCACGGGCGGCCTGCCCGGCTGGGCCTCCTTCCCCACGCCCATCAGCCTCTTCCTGCCCGCGGGTGACGACGCCAACGTCACCGTCACCGTCACCGCGCCCGCGAACCTGCTGCCCTCGCTGCTGTCGGAGTTCACGCTCGTCGCCACCTCCGGCGGCGCGCCCGGCGTGTCGGGCTCCGCTCGCGCCAGCGCGTACACCCCGCCCCTGCCGCCCGTCACGGGCCTGCCCACCACCACGCTCATCCAGACGCCCGCCGTCAGCGGCCACATCACCATCGGCGACGGCAACGAGCTGTCCGCGCGCGTGCGGGACTCCGGCAACCTGCCCGTCACCGGCCCCAACCGCGGTGTCGTCACCTTCTACGTCGCGGGTGTGCCCGTGGGCGCGGACGCGGACGTGGATGGCGATGGCCTGTTCACCTTCAACTGGGTGCCGCCCAGCGACACGTGGACCACCACCGGAGCGCAGGACTTCCGCGCCGTCTACTCCGGCGTGGAGCGCGCGCCGCCCCTGGCCAACCTGCTGGGCAGCACCGACTCGCGCACCGTCATCATCGACCCGTTCCCGCACCTGACGCCCATGGTGACCATCGGCAACCCGCCGGCCTACACCCGCGAGACGACGCTGGACATCTGGGGCTACGCCACGCCGCGCGCCCCGGGCGCCGTCGTCACCTACGCGGCCTTCATCATCAACGGCTCCACCACCATCCCGCTCACGCCGGGCAACGGCGGCCTCGTCTACACCACCATCACCCTGCAGGAAGGCCCCAACATCATCCAGCTCACCGCGCGCGACAGCTTCGGCGGTGTCACCACCAAGCAGGTCAACCTCACGGTGGACCGCGTGGCCCCCATCCTCACCATCGTCTCGCCCACCAACGGCGCCGCGGTGAGCAACCTCAACGTCACGGTGACGTCGTCGGTGCAGGACCAGACGCCGGTGACGGTGGAGACGCAGTGGGTGGCGAAGTCGCTGCTCGAGTTCGGCAACGGCACGGTGGAGCACACCGTCCCGATGAACGCGGGCAACCAGGTCATCCTGGTGCGCGCCACGGACAGCGCCTTCAACGTGACCGAGAAGCTCATCACCCTCTGGGTGGACCCCGGCCAGCCGACGGTGACGACCAACCCGGGTGACGGGCAGCTCTACGGGCCGCTCGCGAACAACGCGCTCGACTACACCGTCAACGTCCAGTCGCTGTCCGCGACGACGGTGCGCATCAACGGCGGGGCGCCCATCGCGGTGGCACGCGGCGGCGGCGCGGTGCAGACGACACTCACGCTCAACCCGGGCATCAACAACCTCAGCATCATCACCACCACCGAGACGGGCGTCACCACCACCACCACGCGCACGGTGCGCTACGACGTGCAGGCCCCCACCGCCACGCTGCTGAGCCCCACCGAGGGCGGCACCGCCAGCGGCACCATCACCCTGCGCGCCCGCGTCACCGACACCTTCAGCACCGTGTCCAACGTCGGCTTCAGCCGGGACATGTCCGGCATCCGCGCGGGCACGCTCCAGGCGGATGGCACGTGGACGGCGTCGCTCGACACGCGGGAGCTGCTGGACGGCGCGCACACCATCGACATCTGGACGAGCGACAGCGTGGGCAACTCCACCGTCCAGCGCTTCAACTTCTTCGTCGACAACTGAGTGACATGAGACACGGGGTGGCCGCCGGGTCGGGCCACCCCGCGCCTCACGGGGTGCTTCAGGCCTCGCTCAGCAGCCTGGCCACCGTCGTGTTTCCCTCGGCGCGAGCCCGGTCCTCCGCCGTCTGCCCGTTCGCGTTGCGCGCGCTCTTGTCCGCGCCCGCCGCCAGCAGCAGCTTGACGACGGAGTCGTGGTCGTTCTTCGCGGCGGTGTGCAGCGGCATGTTGCCGTCGGTGTCCGGGATGTTGGGGTTGGCGCCCTTCTCGAGCAGTGCCTTCACCGCGGAGGAGATGCCCACCCACGACGCCAGGAACAGCGGCGTGGCCCCCGTCTCGTCGCGCACGTTGACGTCCTGCTGGGGGCGGTGCTCCAGAATCATCTGCAGCGCGTCGAAGCGCTTCATCGCCGCGTAGTGCATCAGGTTCTGCGCGTCCGGCGCGACGACCTTCGTGGTGTCCAGCCCCGTCTTCAGCATGGCGACAATCACGGACACCGGCTGGCCCAGGCCCACGGCCATGGACGCGGGGGTGACGAGCACCTTCTCGGGCGGCGTGCCCAGGTCCACCCACCCGTCCAGCGGCGCCCCCGCGTTCACCAGCGCCAGGATGAAGGGCTCCGGCATCTTGGCGAGCAGGGCATGGGCCAGCGCCGTCTCGCCCTTCGAGTCCGGCGTCCCCGGCTTCGCTCCGTGGGCGAGCAGCAGCTTGACGGCGTCGACGGCCATCCTCGCCGCCGCGCCCGCCTTGTACTTGCCGCTCCCCGTGCGCTCGCGGAACAGCGCGACCACCTGGTGCACCGGGGCCATGCCCCGCTTGCTCACCGCGTCGGGTCGGGCGCCCGCCTTCAGCAGCGCCTCCGCGATGCCCAGGTGGTGCGTGGTGAGCGCCAGCTCCAGCGGCGACACCACCGCCGCCGTGCTGCTCCCATCCGCCTTCGCGCCACGCTCCAGCAGCAGCGTCACCGCGTCGATGGCCGAGGGGAACGTGCCCTTGATGCAGGCCTGGTGCAGCGCCGTCCACCCCTGCTCCTCGTCGCTGTCGGCGCCCTGCGCCTGGTTCACGTCCGCGCCCGCGTCGAGCAGCGCCTTCAGCACATCCACCGGGTGCTCACCCGCGCGCGAGGCCGCCAGGCTCAACGCGGTCCGCCCGAACTCGTCCCGGGCATCCCAGTCCGCCGTCAGGGCTTCCTTCCGCACGGCGGCGACATCGTTCTTGGCAACGGCTTCGAGCAGGGCTGTGGACATGAAGGGGGTTCCTTGCGTGAGGCAGCAAGGCTTCCTTCGCATGCCTCCGCGCGCCGAGTCACCAGGACATCGCGCGCGCACCCGGGAGCACGAGGCCCCGCCTCCAGAGAGGAGTGCCAGCGTCTGACACGATGAGAAGGGGCCCCTCCTGCAAATCGCAGCATGAAACCGGACAACTCCTCACGAGAAACCAGACAGCACGGGCTGTCCTGGAGAAGTCAGGAGCCGGGACGCGGCGCACGGATGACGGGGGGCCTGGCTTGGACAGGCGTGGCCCCTCCATCCGCCATCCCGCAGGGCCCCGAGACGGGCGCACCGGGCGTCAACGTGACGCGGCGCTTCCACCACTCCGTGGGGGACTTCCCGCGAAGCCTCACGGGGATGGAGAAGCGCTTCTGGCTGCGGGTGGTGGCGAGTGGCTCGTCGCTGGCGCAGTGGCTCGGGCTCGTCGCGGGACAGACGCGCCTGTTGGTGGCGTGTGGCTGGGCAGCTTCGCGCTGGAGCTGTTCGGCCCCATCGTCATCTCGTGCGTGGTGGCGACACGGGTCTCGCGCGTGCTCATCGCCCCCCCCCAGCGACGTCATCCCCGGCTACACGCTGCCGCATCCTTGGGAGCCGCTGCTGGGCGGCGCGTCCGCGCTCTGCGTGCGCGGCATCAACGCGATGTCGGACCTCTTGGGCCGCGTCGCGTCCTGGCTCGCGCCGTTCCTGCCCTTGCGGTGCCCCGCTGGGCATGGGCGCGGTGCTGGCGGGTACCACGCATGTGGCCGTGTCCGCGGTGCTGCTCATCTTCGAGCTCACCGGGGACCGAGAGCCCCTCGCCCGAGCAGGACCCTCCCCCTACCCCCTGAGCAGAGGCCGGGCCACACGGTTCTCCCGGGGGTTGCGGGGCTGAGGCGCCTGGATTCCAGGGGTTGCACCTGTCCGCACGCGCACAAACCCTACCTGTTCCATCACCAAATCCAAAGACACCCTGTTAGGTTGTGACCCAGGAGGTCGTCACCCATTGCTCCAACCCCACCCCAGGGTCATGCCGATGATTGCCCCCTTCCCCCGTCGAGCCCTCTCCCTCCCGCGCCCAGGCCCCCGAGCGCGGCACCGCCCTCCGCCTCCAGCGCGCCGCCGCGCGGAAGGGAAGGTGACGCCATGATGACGGCCCATCCGCTGGCGTTGCGGCCGGGGATGAAGGTCGGCCCCTGGCGAGTCATGGCGCGGCTGGGCCAAGGGGCCTTCGGCGCCGTGTTCCAGGTGGAGAACGGCGGCCGGCTGCACGCGCTCAAGTTCGCGCTGCGCGGACCGGGCAGTGATGACCTGGACCGGACGGATGCGCGCGCCGTCCGGGAGCTGGCCTGTCTGCTCCACGCGGTGCACCCCCACGTCGTCCGGGTCTGGGCCCACGGCCGCTGGCCCGACGCCCGCACCGGCTATCACTACGTCGTCCTCGACTACGTGGAGGGCGCCACGCTCTCCAACTGGGTGAAGCGCGAGGCCCCTTCCGCGCGCCGCGTGGCGCGGATGTTCTCGCAGCTGGCGTGGACGCTGGGAGAGCTGCACACGCGCAACGTCTTCCACCGGGACCTCAAGCCCACCAACATCCTCGTGCGCGCCGCCGACGACTCCCCCATCCTGGTGGACTTCGGCAGCGCCAACCACGCCGAGTCCCAGCCGCTCACCGAGGGGCCCCTCCCTCCGGGCACGCCCCAGTACCGCAGCCCCGAGGCCCTGCGCTTCCATCGCGAGAACCACTCCCGGCGGGACGCGCACTACGTCTTCCGCGCCACGGATGACCTCTACGCCCTGGGCGTCACGCTGTACGAAGTGCTCACGGGCACCTCCGCCTTCTCGCGCTCGCTGCCGCGCGAGGTCCTGGCCGAGTACATCGAGACGCGCATGCCCGCCCCCGCCTCCACGCTGAACGAGCGCGTGCCGCTCGCGCTGGATGTCATCTCGCAGCAGCTGCTCCGCAAGCGCCCGGAGGAGCGCTACCAGGACGGAGGCGCGCTGCACGCCGCGCTGGAGGCCGCGCTCGACTCCGCGACGCTCGACTGGGACATGCCCCTCTTCACGCGCCCCCTCGAGGAGGACACCGCCGAGGAGACCCCCACGCCCACCAGCGAGGCCGCCCTCCTCGCGCCCTGGCCCGTGCCCCTCCCGAGGAGGTCCTCTCGCGCGCCCTCGCCCACCGGAGGACGGACGCGCCCGGACGAAGTGCCCGCGTCGTCGTTCCCGCGAGTCCCTCCGCGGGAGGCCCTCCCCCGTCCGCGGCCCGCGACACGCCCCTGGCGCGTCCTCGCGCGGAGGCTCGGGTGGGCGGGCATCGGGGTGGGGGCGCTGGTGCTGCTCGGCTGGCTGTTCTCGCTGCTGCGCTGAAGCCCCCCACTCGGCTCGGGGCCCGTCATGTGCCGGGCCCGCGCCCTACTTCTTCTTCTGCTGCATCGCCGACGCCACCAGGTTCATCAGCTTGAGCTGCACCGCGGACAGCTTCTTCAGGTTGCGCAGCAACCGCCGCATCTCCGGCGTGTCGTCCTCGCGCGCCTTCCCGCCCGACTTCTCCTTCCCCGGCGGAGGCGCCGCCAGGTCATCCCCCAACCCCAGCAACTGGTGCGGCGGCACATTCAGCACCACACACAGCCGCCGCAGGTTCTGCACGCTGGGCAGCATGTGGCCTCGCTCCAGGCGTCCGTACACCTCCGACGCCATGCCAATCCGCTCCGCCACATCGGCCTGCGTCAGGCCCATCCGCACCCGGGCAGCCCGCGCCGCCGCTCCCAGCATGCTCGCCAGTTCTGTGTCCATGCGTGTGTCAGTCGTCCACGAAAGGAGGGGCCCCGCACCCGGTGTCTCGGGGGTCCCTAGATAACCCTGAAGGTCGGGTACTTTCACCATACCTTCAGCGTTTTTTCAAACGAGCCCGACGCCTCGCGTCGGGTCCTCGCGCCCCTCTCGTGGCCGCCTCTTCACATCCGCATCACGCCGACGACGACGCACTCTCCGCCGCGTCCATCAACGCGCGCCGCCGCTCCGCCATGGTGAACAGCATCGCCAGCGGCAACCCGAAGAAGACGGCATGCAACACGATTTGCGGAAACTGTGGCACGTCGAGGAACCAGACGTAGTACCCCCGCCCGATGAACTGGAAGTCCACCAGCCACACCGCGATGCCGAACAGCATCCCCACCGCGGCCTGGAACTCCCAGCGTCCGCGCCCATCCGGCGGCAGCAGCGCATCCAG
Organism: Myxococcus stipitatus; assembly: GCF_038561935.1. Next base: position 10,077,711 of record NZ_CP102770.1, read on the forward strand.
GAACGAATAGAACACACCCATGACGGCGGCGACGGCCAGGTGCACGCCCACGCCCGCCAGCACCACGCGCCCCAGCGGCAGGCCCTCGGTGAACACCCGAGGCCCCAGCAACACCGCCGCGGACATGCGCACCGGCCGCCACGGGCTGTCGCCCGACGCCAGCGCCACCACCATCTCCGCCAGTCCCAGCACCACGCCCGCGGCCAGGCCGAACAACACACCGTTCGTGGCAGACCAAGGGGTGTACCTGCGCCGTGCCGTCATGGCTTCTCCTTGTCCGGGGCCGCGAGGCGCTCCCTCGCGTCAACGTGGGCACGTCCCCCCCGAGCGGGCAGCCAGGACATGACGGTGGCTCAGGGCACCGCTTCCTCCCTCGATGCGGGGACGGGCACCCGGAAGCCCGCGCGCCCAGGGCGCCCTTCCCCGGCCGGCGAAGCCTTTCGACGCCTGTCGTTTCTTCTGGGCGAGGAGGGCTGCTTTGTAACTCCTTCAGCCACGAGCCCCCGCCTGCCTGCCCGCCCTCCACAGCGGCGCGAGCGTGGGCATGACATTGGCAAGGGAATCAGCGCTGGCTTCACCCATCGGCACCAGCACATGACGCGACCCCTCCAGCGTCCTCAGGGACCTCACCGCATCCACTACTCGCCACAAGCCTGGCGAGAGGTGGGACGCATGAGCGCGGAGGACTTCGGCGCGCTCCAGGCCGCGCTGGAGCAGCTGGGCGGCGGCATGGCCTCCGGGACGTGGCCAGCGGATGCGCACCCGGGCTTCCATGTCCTGCCTCGCCAAGGGCTGGTGCTGGGCTACGCGTGGGATGAGCCCTCACGCACGCTGACGCTGCTGTCGCTGGAGCGACAGGGAGTCGAGGCGACCTGAGCCCCCCGCCTCACGCGGCGATGGGCATCATGCTCCGCACGGCTTCCAACAACTCCTCCACGGAGAACGGCTTGCGCAGCAGGCCGTTGGCCCCGGGCGGGACGTCGGTGGTGACGGCGGTGAGCACCATCACCGGGACGTTGCGCAGCCGGGGGATGGCTTGTCGGCGGACGAGCAGCTCGTGCCCGTTCATCTCCGGCATCATCAAGTCCAGGAGGATGAGGCGCGGCACGTACCGCACGTCGGAGAGCTCCTCCATCGCCTCTCGCCCGTTGGAGGCGACGGTGACGTCGTAGCCCTCACTCTCGAGGATTTCGGCGATGGCGGCCCGGATATCGTCTTCATCCTCCACCACGAGCACGGAGCCGTGCTTCCCAGCGCTGGCCATGGCGTACAGCATAGAGTCCCCCTCCCCTCAGGGCGACTCGGCGACCGCCGCGACGCGGCGAAAGTGGACAGATACCCACCCGGAAGCGCCACCCCGGGGGTCGGCCCGGGGATGCCCGGCCGCTCACCACGGGAACGTACATTGCCTCACGGGAACATCCGGCCCCAGGGGCCCCGGACTTACCCCCACCCCCATCCACTCCCTAGTTTGAGTCGCCATGTCCTGGACCGCGGGCAGCTCGACGACTCGAACGACAGGGGCCCCTGAAGCCCCGGGGGCGTGGAAGGCCCGCGCCTGGGCGGAGCTGGAGGCGGCGCGGACGCGTGTGCTGGGCATGCTCGCGGGGCTGCCGGAGCAGGTGCTGCGCAACCAGCACTCGCCCTTGATGTCGCCGCTCATCTGGGACGTCGCGCACATCGCCAACTACGAGGAGCAGTGGCTGCTGCGGGCGCTGGGCGCCCCGGCGCTGACGGACCCGGCCTTCGACACCCTCTACGACGCCTTCCGCCACCCTCGGAGCATCCGCTCCACGCTCCCGCTGCTGCCTCCCGAGGCCGCGTTCGCCTATGCCGCGCGCGTGCGGGAGGCCGTGCGCGAGCACCTGATGACCCGCGTCCCCGAGGACAGCTTCGAGCCCCTGCTCGTGGAGGGCTTCGTCTTCGGCATGGTGGCGCAGCACGAGCAGCAGCATGCGGAGACCCTCGCGGCCACGCTCCAGCTGATGACGGAGGTGGAGTACCGCATCCCTGCCGCGCGGCGGCTTCCACTCGCGGGGCGGGTGTCTCGCGAGCCGGTGTTCATCCCCGGCGGCCCGGTGCGTCTGGGCACGGACGCGCCCTGGGCCTACGACAACGAGCAGCCTTCCCACGTGCGCGACGTGGCGCCCTTCCTGATGGACGCGCACCCCGTCACCAACGGCGACTACCGGGCCTTCGTCGAGTCCGGAGGCTATGAGGACCCGCGCTGGTGGCATCCCAAGGGCTGGGACTTCGTGCGCGCGGAGCGGCTCGCGCATCCCCAGTTCTGGCTGCCGCAGGAGGCGGGCCGCTGGCTGCGCAGGCGCTTCGGACACATCGAGCCCCTGCCCGCCGACGAGCCCGTGCAGCACGTGTGCTGGTACGAAGCGGATGCGTACGCGCGGTGGGCCGGCAAGCGCCTGCCCACGGAGGCCGAGTGGGAGAAGGCCGCGCGCGGCTCCGACGGAGTCCGTCGCGAGCACCCGTGGGGACACGCGGTGCCCACGCCCGCGCGCGCGAACCTGGGGGGCGACGCGTGGAGGCCCGCGCCCGTGGGCAGTCATCCGGAAGGCGTCAGCCAGGACGGTGTCTGGGGACTGCTGGGGGATGTCTGGGAATGGACCTCCAGCGACTTCCAGCCCTACGCGGGGTTCCGCGCATATCCGTATCGCGAGTACTCCGAGGTGTTCTTCGGCGACGAATACAAGGTTCTTCGAGGAGGAGCATGGGCCAGCGCGCCGGTGGCGGTGCGCAATGGCTTTCGCAATTGGGATTACCCCATCCGCCGGCAGATTTTCGCCGGCTTCCGTTGTGCGTCCGCGGTGTGAGGTGAGGCATGGATTCAATGGTGCTGCCGGTGGTGGTGACGACGCCCGAGGAGGGCACGCGAGCCCCCCCGGGGGTGAAGGTGGACGTCTTCGTGAGGCCCGGCGACGCGAGGCGCGCGCTGCGGCAGGAGGTCATCGACGGCCTGTGCGGCATGCCCAAGGAGCTCTCTCCCCGGTGGCTCTACGACGAGCGCGGCAGCCAGCTCTTCGACGACATCACGCGCCTGCCGGAGTACTACCCCACGCGTCGCGAGCGGGAAATCCTGCTGGCCCACGCGGGTGACGTGGCGCGGCTCAGCGGCGCCACCACGCTCATCGAACTGGGCAGCGGCACCAGCGAGAAGACCCGTCTGTTGTTGGACGCGATGGAGGAGGCGGGGCAGCTGTCGCGCTTCGTGCCCTTCGACGTGAGCGAGGCCTTCCTGCGCCGCGCGGCGGCGTCACTCGCCCGCGAGTACCCGGGCATCACCGTGCACGCGGTGGTGGGCGACTTCGAGCACCACCTGGGCCAGCTGCCTCGAGGCGGACGGCGGCTGGTGGCCTTCCTGGGCGGCACCATCGGCAACCTCAAGCCGGCGGAGCGCGCGCGCTTCCTTCGTGAGCTGTCGGAGGGGCTGTTGCCCGGGGACGGGCTGCTGCTCGGCACGGACCTCATCAAGGACCGGCAGCGGCTGTTCGCGGCCTACAACGACAGCGCGGGCGTCACGGCGGAGTTCAACCGCAACGTGCTCACCGTGCTCAACCGCGAGCTGGGCGCGGACTTCGACCCGATGGGCTTCGAGCACTACGCGCCCTTCGACGAGCACAACGCCTGGGTGGAGATGCGGCTGGTCTCCCGGCGGGCGCAGACGGTGTGGCTGTCCGCGCTCAAGCGCCGGGTGGACTTCGCCGAAGGGGAGGTGCTGCGCACCGAGGTCAGCTGCAAGTTCGAGCAGGCCCGCGTCGAGTCGGAGCTGGACGCGGCGGGCCTGGACCTGGCGGCGTGGTGGACGGACGGAGCCGGAGACTTCGCCCTGTCCCTCGCGCTCAAGCGCGGCTGAGTCGTCCGCGCGCCGTCAGCGGCGCGGGTTGCGGCGGGACGTCACACGCACCGGAACCGGCGCCACCACGGGCCGGCTCCAGGCGAACCACAGCGCGGCCAGCACGGTGACGGCAATCCCTCCGGCGGCGAACAGCCGCTCCCCGACGGAGCTCAAGTCCATGGCGGCGAGAGGAAGGGGGAGCATTCCGGTGAACGACATGCGGGGACTCCTTGCGGGGGGCTGCGTGGAGGTCCTGGATGGGATGGGGCGCTGACGTTCCCACCGCGGGCCGGGGATCTGCAGGTTAGGGACTCACGACGGATTCGGGAAGGCCCCTTGCATCCATCCTTCCATAATCGAATGGACGCGCGACGCCCGCCGAATGTTCAACACTGAGCCGTGCTTGCCTGCTCGCAAGCACACGCCGTGACTAGCGGGGCTTCGCCTGAATCTCGATGTCGCGACACGCCTCGGTGGCCAGGCGGACATCCTCCGCCGACGCACCCGGGAGGGTCGCACAGAGGAACAGGTCCGAGCCCACCCGCCGCGCGCCGAACAGCGCGGGTGCCTGCGGGCCCACGCCCCCATCCGAGAGTTTGGGCGCCAGCGTCACGCGCAGGAGGGAATAGCTCTCCTTCTGCTCTTCCTGGTCCAGGGAGAGCTCGAAGTTCTTGGACTCCTCGCGCACCCGCTCGACGAGCTGCTCCACGGTGGGGAGCTGCTCACCCTGGCCTCGCCGCAGGTCCACCCGGAGCACCGGCCGGCCCGGAGGGCCCGCCTGGAGGCTGTCGTCGAGGGTGACTTGCGCGGCCCACCCCTCCGGCAAGGGGACCTTCACCCCGGAGCGGTGCGTGGGCGCGGTGCCATCCGGTGGGGAGGCGCCCGGACTGGCGCTCTCCTCCTTGCAGCCCTTGCAACCGGACAGCAGACACAGCGCCAGCAAGGCTGCTGGCGCGATGTGGGCCGGGGCCTTCACGGCCTACTTCTTCTCGCCGCCGGGGGGAGGAGGACGGGACGCGTTGTTGCCCAGGTTCTCCATCTTCAGCGAGCCCTCGAAGATGACCCCGCGGTCCATGGACAGCGACGGCGTCTCCAGGTTGCCCTTCACGCGGCCCGGCGTCTTGAGCTCGATGATCTGGGTCGCCTTCACGTTGCCTTCGACCTGCCCGTTGATGATGACGGTGCCGGCCTGGATTTCAGCCTGGACCTTGGCGCCATCCCCAATGACGAGCACGTCCTTGGTGATGATCTGCCCCTGGAACTTTCCGTCGATACGGACCTGTCCCTCGAAGGTGAGCTTCCCCTCGAACTCGCTTCCCTTGCCCAGAAGCGTATGAACCTCACCAGAGCGCTGCGACACGGATTCCTCCTCCCGCTTGAACAGAGGCCTGCTGGGTGCTTCGTCTTTCTTCCCGCCAAGGAGCGCCACGCGCTACTCCTTCCTGAGCAGCTTCAACAGCCGGTCCAGGTCATCGTAGGAGAAGAAGTCCACCTCGATGGTGCCCTTTCCGGGGCTTCTTTCGGTCAACCGGACCTTGGTCCCCAAGCGGCGCTGGAGCTCCTCCACCAAGGACTTCACCTGCGGGCTCTGCTTCGGCGGCGTCTTGCCCGCATCCTTCTTGCCGTGGGAGCGACTCTGCTGGACCAGGCGCTCCGTGTCACGCACGGAGAGCTTCTTCTCCGCCACCTGCTTGGCCAGGTTCTGCATCTCCGGCAAGCGGGGAACGCCCAGCAGCGCGCGCGCGTGGCCCATGCTCAGGGAGCCATCCGCGACCATGTTCTTCACGTCCGCGGGCAGCGCGAGCAGTCGCAGGGCGTTGGCGACGGTGGAGCGCTCCTTGCCCACGCGCTGGCTGATCTGCTCCTGGGAGAGCTTGAACTCCTCCGCCAGGCGCTTGTAGCCCTCCGCCTCTTCGATGGGGTTGAGGTCGGCGCGCTGGAGGTTCTCGACGAGGGCGAGCTCGAAGGCCTGGACCTCGGAGACCTCCTTGATGATGACGGGGACCTCCTTGAGGCCCGCGGCCTGGGAGGCGCGCCAGCGGCGCTCGCCGGCGATGATGCGGTAGCCGTCCTGGTCCTTGCGGACGAGGATGGGCATGAGGATGCCCTGGGCCTTGATGGACTCGGTGAGCTCCTTGAGCTTCTCCTCGTCGAAGTGGCGGCGGGGCTGCTCCTTGTCCCGATGGATGGACTCGATGGGGAGCTTGATGACGCCGGCCTTGTTCGCGGCCGCGTCACCGCCCTTGCCGGGAGCGGCCTGGGGGATGAGCGCGGAGAGTCCGCGGCCAAGGGCTCGTTTCTGGTCTGCTTTCACCAAGACATGACTCCAGCGCCGCGAGAGGTCTCACGGCGGGCATGGGCGACGGAGGCGAGCGCGCGAATCCAGAGGGGATTCGCGGACGAGCTCAGGCCACCCGCCTGCGGGGGGACTTGGGGGTGTCGCGCTTCATCAGCTCCCGGCCGAGGGCGAGGTAGCTCTCGCAGCCCTTCGACTTGATGTCATAGAGGATGATGGGCTTGCCGAAGGACGGGCACTCGGACAGGCGCACGTTGCGCGGGACGACGACCTGGAAGACCTGGTCCTTGAAGTAGCCGCGCACTTCCTCGACGACCTGGTGGGCGATGTTCGCGCGCGCGTCGAACATGGTGAGGAGGATGCCCTCCATCTTGAGGTCGGGGTTGAGGCCCTGCTTCACCAGGTCGATGGTGTGGGTGAGCTGGGAGAGGCCCTCGAGCGCGTAGTACTCGCACTGCAGCGGGATGAGGACGGAGTCCGCGGCGGACAGGGCGTTGAGGGTGAGCAGGCCGAGCGAGGGCGGGCAGTCGATGATGATGTAGTCGAACTCGGAGGCGAGCGGGCGCAGGGCATCGCGGAGGCGGAACTCGCGGTTCTCCTGGCCGACGAGCTCGACTTCGGCGCCGGTGAGGTCGGGGGTGGCGGGGACGACCTGGAGGTAGCGCAGCTCGGTCGGGTGGAAGAGCTCCTTCATGGGGCGACCATTGAGGAGCGCGTCGTAGATGGTGCCGTGGAGCTTGTCCTGCTTGAGGCCCAGGCCGCTGCCCGCGTTGCCTTGCGGGTCCATGTCGACCAGGAGCGTGCGGCGTTCTGCGGAGGCCAGGCTCGCGGCGAGGTTGATGGCGGTGGTCGTCTTGCCCACGCCGCCCTTCTGATTGGAGATGCAGATGATTCGACCCACGAGGCCCATCCTCTCTCTTGCCCGGCGAGCGCCAGGCGCCGTGCGAGGTGTAACGCACGACTGCGCGCGGATCCCGCTGCTAACACGCGGTTCGGTGTTGGATCAAATTCGCGGCACGGTGGGCACGGCTCCTCTTTTCGAGGGGTTCCAAGCAGGCCGCGAGCCCTGATTCCAAGGACTTGAAGGTCCCGGGTCCCGGCTGTGGAACGCCGGTGCGAGGCCCCTGTCATCCAGGGTTTGCAGGGTGATTGGGCGGCTGGTTGGAGGCTCTCCTATTAAGGAGGCACGGCGGGAGGTTCCTCGTGGAACTGGGGGTGTCACGGGTGGGCGGGGGGTGGAGGGGGACCGCTGGGTTCGTGTGAGTCCGGTTGGGGCGGAGTGCAGGCATTCGACCTTGGGGGTTTCGTGCGGAGGACTCGGCGCGCGGATGGGCACTTTCGAGGTCCGCTTGTGGTGACGGCGCGCAGGTTCCACGCGGAACAGGGGCGGTGGTGAGTCTGGCTGGGTTCGGAGCTGTTGGCCTATGTGCCTGCTGCGCGGCGCGGGATGGTTCGCGCGGATGAGGTGGGCCGGGTTGAGGTGACGTCCGCTTCGCGGCTTCACCTCGGAGTGACTGCGTCCAGGTGGAGACTTGTCGACCGGGTCATCTGGACGGATGAAGGAGGGGCTCGCGCGCGTTCTGGTTCGGGTGTGCAGGGTCTGGAGTCACTGCATCACCGCAAGAACGTGAGGATGTCGGCGGCGAGTGCGGCGTGGCGGGAAGCTCTTTGCCGGTGCACGCAGGTTCCGCGCGGCATCAGTCATGGTCGAACGGCGGCGCCACGATTCACCGAATCCATGCGGAGGTCACGCGCTTCGCGTGGACGACTCTGAGCGAGGAGGGAGTTCAGCGCGGACGTGGTGGAGTCCGGTTCTCGGCTTCGCTTGGCTTCCACACAGCGTCGGCCTGATTCCGCGAGAGGGACCGTCGCCACATGGGCTGGCCTGAGGTGTCCCGTCCCAGCTCAGGTCGTGCATCGAGAGCCCCTCCGACATGACGCCCATGACAACCGGTTCAGGTTCCATATGGAACACGGAGAGGTCAGCGCTTCTTGCCGGGAGTTGAAGGCCACTTCGTCCCCTCCTGAGCGTCATGCCCATGAGAGTCGGTTCCGTCCACGCGTCCTGAGGATTTCTCCTCCTCCCAGCTCACGTTCCCCGCGAAGCATGTTCTGCGCGCCAATCCGCCCTGCCTCACGAAGCGTCGCAAGACACGCCTCGGTCCACATTCCGCGTTCTGCGCGCCAATCCGCCCGGCATCACGAAGCGTCGCAAGACACGCCTCGGTCCACATTCCGCGTTCTGCGCGCCAATCCGCCCTGCCTCACGAAGCGTCGCAAGACACGCCTCGGTCCACGTTCTGCGTTCTGCGCGCATCGCGCAGCTCCGTGAGTCGAGTTGTTCGCGGTCCAGGTGGAGTACGACGCAGTCCTCGTTCTGGGTTCGGCATTTCCACTCCACTCGACCACCCCAAGCCACTCATGACCTGCTCCAAGCGGAACGCCCTGACGACGTGAGCACGATCAAGCGCATCGCGGCCGCTCCCGGCCCGACCTGGAACCAGCCACAGTCTGCATCCAGCGTTCGGAACAAACACCCGCGACGCACGGAAGCTCGCGGTCGGGCGATTCGCCACGCGAGACTCATCAAGAGCCGACTCAAGTTCCGCGCTGGCCACGAAGCGCTCAGCACTTCGCGAAGGACGACAACTTCTCCGCCGCTCCACACGAAGCACAGTGACCAGGTGAACCCGGGTCTGGCGCTTCACCGTCAAACACCCGGCGCAGGTTCTACGTGGAACATATCGCCACCCGCGTTCTGGGTTCTGCCACCAGCACCCCATGCGGCGACCAGATGCCTTCGTGCGTGTTCCATATGGAACCCAGTCCTCAGATGGACACGGTCCGGAGGCTCGCGATGAAGGTCTCTTCGCGACCGTGGACGAGCGCCAACGTGGAATCACGGCAACGCGTCCCCCATCAACCGACGTCCGTGATGAGCGGTTCGCGCTCCATGTGGGGCAGGTGCGGGCATCAACATGAGGTTCAGCACGCCCACCGCGGGTGATGAGCCGAAGCTCTTGTCGCGGGCTTCAATGGAACGCCGCCCCCTGCCCCATCCAGTGCTGAGCAGGCTCCACATGGCACACCGAGCGCCCCTCGCTACCGGCCTGCCGCACCTGCGCGAAGACCTCTTCGCCCATTCCGCATGGAACGCGATGCATGGAGGCTCAAGGACGGCAGCCAGCGCTGACCACTTCTTCATCGCTCCGCCGTGTTCCGCGCGGAACACGACAAGGTGAATGCCCGAGGCTTCTCTTCACCACCGCATGCGGCGGCATGAAGTCGCCTCGCCCGCTCCATGAGGAACGCCGTGTATGGCGGTCCAAGACCCGCTGATGCGCGATGACACCTCCACATCGGGATGCCATCGAGGCTCCGCATCACCACCGCGTGGAGCGGCATGAAGTCACCTCGCCCGGTCCGCGTGGAACGAGGACCGCTCATCACTGCGTGCCCAAGCACGGCCTTCTTGAAGACCTCTTCGCCCGCTCCGTGTGGAACGCCGTGCATGGCGGTTCAAGACCTGCCCATGCGCGACGACACCTCTTCATCACGGTGCCACGCTCGGCATGGAACACGACAAGGCGCAGGTCCGAAGCTCCGCATCACCACCCATGCGCCTGCTTGAAGCCGCCACCACTTCGCACCGGCCCCAACTACCTGAAGACCTCTTCGTGTGTTCCACATGGAACGCGATGCGTGGCGGTCCAAGGCCGGCCGCTGCGCGATGAGCACCTCTTCATCGCTGCCACCCAGGTTCCACACCACCACCGTATGCGGTTGCTCGAAGTCGCCTCATCCGGTTCCACGTGGCACACGGACGGCCACCACTTCGCACCGCCCCAACGACCTCAAGGCCTCTTCACCTGTTCCGCGTGGCAAGCGATGCGTGGAGGTCCAAGTCTGGCCGATGCGCGATGAGCACCCCTTCAGCCTCATTGCTGCCACCCAGGTTCCGCATCACCACCGCATGCGGCTGCTCGCAGTCGCCTCACCCGTTCGATGTGGAACCCGGACCGGCCATCAGTTCGCACCCCACCCCAACTGCCTGACGACCTCTTCGCGTGTTCCACATGGAACGAGCACGAAGCGGTTCATGCCTGGCCCATGCGTGATGACTACCTCGTCATTGAGCCGCCAGGTTCCACGTGGAACACGCCCCGTGATGAGCATGCGGCTCCGCACCACCGCCGCATGCGGCTGCTTGAAGCCGCCTCACCCCCTCCACGTGGAATACGAAGCGGCCATCACTTCGTGCCCGCCACCAACTGATTGAAGACCTCTTCATGGGGTCCACGTGGAACGAGACCAGGGCCGTGCTCGTGGACCGGCATCACCACCACCTGCATCAAGACCTCGGCGCGGGTTCCACGTGGAACGCCATGCCTCAACTTCGCGGCCGCGATGCCTTGCGATGCGGACCTCCATCGAGGCCTGAGCAGGTTCCATGTGGACCACGGAGCGGTCATCACTTCGTGCCCGATACCACCGGCCTGACAACCTCTTCATGGGTTCCACGTGGAACGTCGTGCCCCGAAGTTCGTGGTCACGTCCTTCAACACGAAGGCCTCTTCACGAACCTTCTTCGGTTCCACGTGGAACACGCGGCGACCATCACCTCATGGTCCGAGCCATGCTTCACGGCGCCTTGAAGCACTCCTCGCTTGTTCCACGTGGAACGCGCCCAGGTCCTTGGCTTTGGCTCCGCATCACCACCCATCAGCCAGCGCGAAGGTTCCTTCACCTGCTCCACGTGGAACACGCGGCGACCATCACCTCGTGGTCCGAGCCATGCTTCGCGGTGCCTTGAAGGACTCCTCGCCTGTTCCACATGGAACGCGCCCAGGTCCCTGTCCGTGGCTCCACATCACCACCGCGAGAGGCAGCGCGCAGGCGTCTTCACCTGTTCCACGTGGAACGCCGCCCGCGGATGTTCGTGGTCCAGTTGCCTGCCCCGATGGGCCCTTCACGCACCTTCTTCGGTTCCACGTGGAACACGCGGCGACCATCACCTCGCAGCCCAAGTCATCCATCGCGATGCCTTGAAGACCTCTTCGCTTGCTCCACGTGGAACGCGCCCAGGTCCTTGTTCGTGGCGCAGCATCACCACTCCATGAACCAGCACGAAGGCTCCTTCGCCTGTTCCACGTGGAACGCCGCACGCTGATGTTCGCGGTCCTGTTTCCTGCCCTGACGAGCGCTCCGCGACCTTGCGCAGATTCCACGTGGAACACGCAGCGACCATCAGCTCAGCATTCGCACCAGCCTTCGCACTGGTCAGTGGAGCCCTTCACCTGTTCCACGTGGAACTCGGCCAGGACCATGTTCGTGGCTCAGCATCACCACCACATGAACCGGTTCGCAGGCTGCTTCACGTGTTCCACGTGGAACGCCGCACGCGGGTGTTCGCGGTCCAGTTGCCCGCCCCGATGGTCCCTTCACGCACCTTCTTCGGTTCCACGTGGAACACGCAGCGACCATCAGCTCTCAGCCCAAGTCATCCATCGCGGTGCCTTGAAGACCTCTTCGCTTGTTCCACGTGGAACGCGGCCAGGACCATGTTCGTGGCTCAGCATCACCACCCCATGAATCAGCACGAAGGCTCCTTCGCCTGTTCCACGTGGAACGCCGCGCGCCGATGGTCGCGGTCCAGTTGCCTGCCCCGATGCCCCCTTCACGCACCTTCTTCGGTTCCACGTGGAACACGCAGCGACCATCAACTCTCAGCCCAAGTCATCCATCGCGGTGCCTTGAAGACCTCTTCGCTTGTTCCACGTGGAACGCGCCCAGGCCGTTGTTCGTGGCGCAGCATCAACACCCCATGAACCAGCACGAAGGCTCCTTCACCTGTTCCACGTGGAACGCCGCCCGCGGATGTTCGTGGTCCAGTTGCCTGCCCCGATGACCCCTTCACGCACCTTCTTCGGTTCCACGTGGAACACGCAGCGACCATCAACTCAGCGTTCGCTCCATCCTTCGCACTGGTCAGTGGAGCCCTTCACCTGTTCCACGTGGAACTCGGCCTGGACCATGTTCGTGGCTCAGCATCACCACCACGTGAACCGGTTCGCGGGCTGCTTCACGTGTTCCACGTGGAACGCCGCATGCGGATGTTCGCGGTCCTGTTGCTTGGCTCGATGACCGCTTCGCAACCGCGCTCAAGCTCCACATGGAACATGTGGCGGCCATCCACTCCGCGATGGAGTCCTTCGCCTGTTCCACGTGGAACGCGGCCAGGGCCATGTTCGTGGCTCAGCATCACGACCAGGTGAGCAAGCTCGTAACCCGCTCACCTGTTCCACGTGGAACGCCACACCTCGATGTTCATGGTCCAGCGGCACGCCCTGATGAGCGCTTCGTGGCCTTGCGCAGGTTCCACGTGGAACACGACCAGGCACGTGTTCGTGACTCAGCATCACCGCCACATGAACCAGTTCTCAGGCCGCTCCACCCGTTCCACGTGGAACGCGGCGCCTTGATGGTCGCGGCCCCGTTGCCTGCTCAACCAGCCGCTTCGCGACCTCGCTCAGGTTCCACGTGGAACACGCGGCGGCCATCAACCCAGGGGGCGCACCATCCTTCGCGCGGGTCAGTGACACCCTTCACCTGTTCCACGTGGAACGCGGCACCTTGATGGTCGCGGCCCCGTTGCCTGCTCAACCAGCCGCTTCGCGACCTCGCTCAGGTTCCACGTGGAACGCGCGGCGGCCATCAACCCAGGGGGCGCACCATCCTTCGCGCGGGTCAGTGACACCCTTCACCTGTTCCACGTGGAACGCGGCACCTTGATGGTCGCGGCCCCGTTGCCTGCTCAACCAGCCGCTTCGCGACCTCGCTCAGGTTCCACGTGGAACGCGCGGCGGCCATCAACCCAGGGGGCGCACCATCCTTCGCGCGGGTCAGTGACACCCTTCACCTGTTCCACGTGGAACGCGGCACCTTGATGGTCGCGGCCCCGTTGCCTGCTCAACCAGCCGCTTCGCGACCTCGCTCAGGTTCCAACTGGAGCAGCGGCTGCCACCCGCTCAGGGTTCGCACCATCCTTCGCGCTGGTCCGTACCGCCCTTCACCGGTGCCACGTGGAACGCGACATGCGTATTGGTCGCGCCCCAGCATCACCAACAAGCGGTGGCTTGAGCGTGCTGTCGACCTGCCCAGGAGTTCGTGGGCGCGCTGCCTTGAAGACCTCCTCGTGTGCCTGCTTCGGTTCCACGTGGAACACGCGGCAGCCATCAACCCAGTGCTCGCACCATTCCTGGTGCTGACCTGGAGGTCGCGTCACCGGTGCCACGTGGAACGCGACATGCGTCGCGGTCGCGGCTCAGCATCACCATCGCGCGAGGTCTCTTGAGCACCCCTCCGCCGTTCCACACGAGCCACCGTGCCGGAAGGTTCGTCTGCACACCCGATACCTTGGAGACCTCTTCGCGCGCCGGCTTCGGTTCCACGTGGAACACGCGGCAGCCATCGCTTCGCGCTTGGCCCCATCTTCTTGGGCGACTTGGAGAACGGCGGGCTGGCTCCCATCGACCATGGACTGCACTTCAGCCGCGGCGCAGCCCCGTCGTTTCACGCGACAACTCGAGGGCGCCTTCTCCCGCTCCACGCGGAAAGACTTCAGTCGAAGCTCGCGGGCACGGGCTTCAGGTCGTGGTCCGGGTTCCACCTGGAATAGGTGGCGGTCCTCTCTTCGTGGTCGTCACCCTTTGAGGTGAGTTGCGCGCGTGCCCGCGTGAAGAACCCCGTGACTCGCTTCGGGGTCAGCGCCCGCGGTTGATGGACCACCCCGCCACGCGTGGGTCGGGTGGCCCACTATGGAGGACAGCCGCTTCGCGGTCTTACTCATGAATCAGGTGGAGCACGAGCCGGGCGCTCGACTCACGCTCCACTTCTGGCTGCGACCTGGAGACCTCTCAACCTGTTCACCGCTCCATGTGGACTGCCTCCATCCGAACTCGGGCGAGGAGTTCGCCAGGCCGACCGCTCCATCATCGAGTTCCCCATCCATCTGAAGCCGGCAGTCCACCCGCGCATCGAGGGCCTCACCTCTTCCACGCGAGCCCCCAGGACTCGAGCTGCCATGAACCTGCGCCAGCGCTCGGCCGCCCTGGTTCCATCTGGCGTGCGAAGCCACCATCGGCCGGTTGCTCGGCAGCTCGTTCGATGGAGCCTGACGTCTGGACGGAAGAACTCCGCGCGGGCCACGCGGAACCTGAACCACGCGCGGCACCTCTTCCGAACCGTGCACACGTGACCCGAAGGCAGTCCCGTGGGTTTCACGTGGAACGCCACTTCCGGTCAGCTCACCTCAAGGAAGGCTTCGCCTTCTTCTCGCTTCATGTGCTGCCCCACGACTCGCCCTCCCCTTCCGCGCTGAACATCCACTCGTGCTCGAGGGCGTGGGGCACCGCGAGTCCTCCCGCGACAACTCGATGTTCGGCACCCAGCAGGCTGCGCATTGATGACCTCCGCACTGCCCCCATGTCGGCCGACGAGGTTGATGGAGGATGGGACCAGCGCCACAGCCGGCAGCTCCGTGGCGTCATTCCGCGTGGAGCTCGAAGAGTGACCGCGTGAAAGAAGGCTCACCGACTCCGCTGAGCACCTCATCGGACCACACGACACCAACCCCTTCGGCTGATGCTCTTTCGCAGCGGAGTTTCCGATTCGGGCGGCAGTTCTGGTGGTCCCCACCCCGGCCTCGGTCGGATGCGCTCACCTGCGCAGATTCGTCCTGAAGAAAGTCGGCCAGCTTCGTCGCCTCCCGTGGGCGCAGGCTTGGCGACTCATCCGCGACGCAGACCCGCTCGCCCATCACTCCGGTCGCACCTTCTCACCAGTGCCTTGCGGCACCCCTGACGAGGGAACACAGAGGCCAGAGTCGCCCCCCCAACTGCTCACTCCCCACCTCGCTCGCTTGCCGGCCTGGCCTGACTGCTTCGTGATGCCGCTTCACCTTCATCACTTCCGTTCAAGCGCTCGCCCAACTGCTCAGCGGCAGCCAGGCACAACATCTTCGGCATGCCCACTGGCCGTCTCGTCTCCGCCCGAACAAGACCCGGCCCAGTTGAGTGAACTGCTTGCTCGTTCCACGAGGAACCTGCCGATGCACCGGCACTCCGCACGTGCTGGCTGACGGTGCCGCTGCGCCTGCTCGTCATGCAGGCACTCGTCTCACCACCTGTTCTCGATGGTGGGCCTCACGCGGATGGACCGCGCCGCGCACCAGTCATGAGAGCGTCGCACGGACGTCGTGCTGAACCGCTCGCGGATGCGCGAGCTGCATTCCAAATGAGCCGCGTTGTTCACCCCACCTTGTCGACACTGCTCACCTGAAGAACGTCGGACGCCGCTGCACTCGCGCCTCGCCGGACTGAACACCGCCGCGGAACACACCGTGAGCTTCAGTGCGCGCTTCTTCCCGAGTACCCCACGGACCTTCGTGTCAGTGACTCTGGATGGACGCGGTGCTGCTCGCGCGCGGCCTTCACTTCAACGGAGAGCGGATGCACTGTCTCCGAAGCCCTCATGGAACCAGGCTCGGCGCTTCGCAAGAACACCGCGCATCCCGCATCGCCGCGTGACTGCTGACTTCCGTTCACGCGCATCCGAGCTCGCTGCATGAACCCGCGATGTCGGGGCCACAGCCATCACGACCTGTCGCGCGTGAACGAACTCAGCGCCCAGCAGCTCGGCGTCTCTCGTCAGCACGAACTGATGACGTCGACCCACTGGGACTCGCTACTGACTTCCCTCTCACTTGCGAAGCCAGCGGCAGCTTGCTTGTCCGCGTCACCACATCACGGTCCCTCGACATGCACTTCGTGACGCTGGCGCTCACTCAGCACCTTCGCTCAACAGGAGCGGCGAACCACTTGGCTGCCCTTCCTTCAACTCACGGGGCGGTCTCTTCCGTTCATTCCATGGAGCAGTGGCAACAGCTCGTGCGGCAGTCCCTTGGGCCTCCGTGCCTCCGCTTGCTCTGTTGGCTCCCTTGTTCCGCGCGCGTGCATTGACGGCGTCCACTCGGGTCCTCGCCAGGCATCCACATCACCGACTCAACGGGCCTCATTGTCGGCACCGTTTGAGGGACGCCTCTGCTCGCGACCGGATTCGCGACACCACCAACGTTGCGTGTCGTGCTCGGTCACCTGCGCGGCATCCTCAGCGCTCGGCTCCTTGCCATGCACAGAAGTGGTTCGCTCGCATCGCCCCCATACGCGTCGACGTTGGCCGAGAGCTCGACAAGAAGCTCTCGGTCATCCTGTTGCACCTGTGATGGGCGATGCACCCAGCGGTGCGTCACTGCTGGGGAGCGTGAGCCTCGCGGTGAGCCCCGGAGCCGACACGGCTCCTCGACTCGGACCTATCGGGTCCACGCACCTTGGTAGAGCACCACTCGATAGCCATCGGGGTCCTCGAAGGTCTTCCCCTTCGCGTCCCAGTACGGATTGCGAGAGCGCACGGGATGGAAGCCCGCTTGCTCCATCCGGCGCACGCGCTGTTCCCACTCGGTGCGCTCGGGCAGATAGAAGACCAACAGGTTGTCTTCGGATGGCGAGCGCGGAGCTTCGTGTCCCCGTTCCACGGTGAACTCCAGGTGATAGGGCGCGCCCTTCTCACCCAGCATCACTCCGTCGAAGCCCTCATGGTCCTCGAAGCCACCCAAGAGCTCGAGACCCAGTCCCTCTCGATAGAACCGCACCACCTGCTCGAGGTTCCGCGTCGGCCGCGCCACCCTCATCTTGTACACGTCCATCTCGCGTCCCTCTTCCTCGGTCGAGCCCTCTCCCCGTCTCACCTCACATCAGCATCACGCAGGCTGACGCAGTCACGCGCGTCCATGGCAACGGGATGACGAAAGCTCCATTCATCAACAGTCCGAGCTCCCCGCATACGACCTCAGGAGTCCAACCCTTCTTGCCAGGCAGAAGGGCTCGAACCTGCGTTCCACTCATCCGCGCATTCGCACGGCAGCACTCCTCCCCGGAGTGCTGCCCGGTCCTCAGTGCAACTGACGCGAGCTCACGGCCATGCGGCTCTCGCACGGTCGCCGGACTACAGCCCCCGCCTAGTCGCGGCGGTGCCTCGAGCCTCGACGCTGTACCACTGCTTGTGGGCCCTCGATTCCAACCGGTGGGCCAGGCATTCCGCGTGGGCACGGTTCTTCATCACACAGACATCGTGAATGTTGCCTGTGTCGTCCTGCCGGTACACCGCCCAACCATCACGCAAACGCGGCGCGGTCTCATCGAAGCGCCACACCACTTCTCCTCGCCACCAATCCAGGTGCGCGAGCGCATGGTCCAGTTCGTCCTCTCGAACCGTGACGTGAAAGGCGCCCGTCCGCTCCACGAAGGAGACGGTCAGCAAGAGGCCACAGTCCGCGCGCCATCCCCAGGACTCAGTCGGGTCCACCCCGTCATCCTGTGTGCTCGACCGATGCGGAGGGCCCCAACGGCGCTCGAAGTCAGCGCGAGACACTCGAGCCACGGCGACATGAGGGACCCTCGGCTCCTGCTCTCCCCAGGTAACGAGACTGCTCGTCGGAAGTGGCTGCATGCACCCAACCTCCCTTCCAAAACCTAACCTCCTCACTCCGCCCTCGCCCTCGAAACACCCTCGCTCGTGCACCCGAGTGATTCCTTCTCCAAACACCCGGCACCTTGCACTCGAGTGTCTCAGTCCCCTCCCCTTCCAGCTCGTGAAGGCAGTGGCCCAGCGCACCGCCCCCGGACTCCGGGCACGGCAATCACCCTCCCCTCCTTCATGAACTCCAGGGTCGGAGTGCCCGTACTCACCGAGTCACCGGTCCCCTCCCCTTCTGTTCCGTGACTTCAGAGACTCGGCCACTCATCACCAGACACCAGGTACGGCACACGTGTCCCCTCCCCTTCCGCGCCATGCACTCAGCGACTCGGCATCAAGCGCCCGGAGTCCGGGCGCGACGCCTGAGTCCCCTCCCCTTCTGAACGGTGAACTCGAAGACCCAGTCTCTCGCCCCCGGACAGTGGGTGCGGAACTCGGTCCCCTCCCCTGCCGCTTCGCGAACCCAGAGACCCGGCCTCAAGCGCCTGGAGTCCGGGCGCGACGCCTGAGTCCCCTCCCCTTCTGAACGATGAACTCGGAGACCCAGTCCCTCGCCCCCCGGACAGTGGGTTCGGAACTCGGGTCCCCTCCCCTGCCGCTTCGCGAACCCGGAGACCCGGCCTCAAGCGCCCGGACATCGGGCGCGACGTCTGGGCCCCCTCCCCTACTGCTTCGCGAACCCGGAGACCCGGCCTCAAGCGCCCGGAGTCCGGGCGCGACGCCTGGGTCCCCTCCCCTACTGCTTCGCGAACACCGCGACCTGGCGCTCGGCTCCGGAGAACGGCAGCCGGTATGCCCTGGCGGACACCACTCGCAGCTGACGCTCCGCCGCTCGCGCTTCCAGCTCCGCGTCCGTCTGCGCCTTGCCCAACATCGCCACCACGCGCCCGCCCGGCTCCACATACGCCGGCGCCAAGGCCAACCAGTCCGGCAGGTCCATGAAGGCTCGCGCAATCAGCAGCTCCGCGCGCGGAATCCCTTCCACCTCCGGCGTCCCTTCCGCTCGAGCATGCAGCCCACGCACGCCCTGCAATCCCAGGCTCGCGGACGCAGCCTTGATGAACGCGACCTTCTTCCCCACCGTGTCCACCAACGTCACGCCCAACGCCGGCAACGCAATCTTCAGCGGCAACCCCGGGAAGCCCGCACCGGCCCCCAAATCCAACAACGACGCCGCCCCCGTCACCTCCGGCAGCACCGCGAGCGAGTCCAGGAAGTGCTTCTCCAGCACCTCCTCCGGCGCCGTAATCGCCGTGAGGTTCACCTTCGCGTTCCACTTCAACAGCTCCGCCATCAGCCGCTGCAACAGGGGCCCCACGTCCGCCCCCAACGACACGCCCAGCGCCCGACTCCCCGTTGCCAGCAGATCTACGAATCGCGTGTTATCCACAGCACCTCCACCGCCGGCTGGGCGCTAACCCTCCGGAATCATTCAGGGGATTTCTTTCCCCAAAGTTATCCACACGTTTCCCACACCCCCAGTTCTGATCAACCCTGGGGGGATTCGCCCCCGGTGGAAGGCCCCGAGGAGCGCTTGAGGGCCACCAGCAACAAGGACACCGCGGCCGGCGTCAGCCCGGGAATCCGCCGCGCCTGCCCCACCGTCGAGGGCTTGTGCGCCGCCAGCTTCTCCGCCGCCTCCGTGCTCAACCCCCGCACGTCCCGGAAGATGAAGCCCTCCGGAATCCTCCACCGGTCCGCCGCCTCCGACTCCCGCGCCGCCGCTCGCGCCGCCTGCGCGATGTAGCCCTCGTACTTCACCTCCACCTCCACCTCCTCGGCCACGTCCGCCGGCACCACCGGCCAGTCCTCGCGCCCCTCCCCCAGTTGCCCGTATGTCACCTCGGGCCGCTTCAGCCGCGCCGCCAGCCCCGTGCGCTTCAGCCGCGTCACCTCCTCCGTCACCGCCCGCTGACGCGCCTCCGCCCGCTCGAGCGCCTCGCGCGGCAACAGCCCCACCCGATGTCCATGCCTCGCGAGCCGCAGGTCCGCGTTGCCTTCACGCAAACGCAGACGGTGCTCGGAGCGACTGGTGAACATGCGGAACGGCTCGTCCACGCCCTTCGTCACCAGGTCATCCACCAGCACCGCGCCATGCGCCTCGTCCCGGCCCAGGAGGAGCGGCGGCTCGCCCTTCACCTGGAGCGCCGCGTTCAACCCCGCCCACAGGCCCTGGAAGGCCGCCTCCTCGTAGCCCGAGGTGCCGTTGAGCTGCCCCGCGAAGAACAGGCCCTCGACCGTCTTCGTCTCCAGCGTGGGCTTGAGCTGCGTGGGCGGCGCGTAGTCGTACTCCACCGCGTAGCCGAACCGCACCACCTCCACCTGCTCCAGCCCCGGAATCGTGCGCAGGAAGTCGAGCTGCACGTCCGCGGGAAGGCTCGTCGACAGGCCCGCCGGGTACACCAGCGGCGAGTCCGGTCCCTCGGGCTCCAGGAACACCTGGTGCCGCTCGCGGTCCGCGAAGCGCACCACCTTGTCCTCGAGGGAGGGACAGTACCGAGGCCCTCTGCCGACAATCTCCCCCTGATACAGCGGCGAGCGGTGCAGGTTCTCCCGCAGCACCTGGTGCGTGCGCAGCGTGGTCTGCGTCATGCCGCACATCACCGAGGGCTGACGGGGGAACGGCGCGCCGGCCGCCCACTCCTCGCGCGTGCGCCAGGAGAACGGACGCGGCGGAAAGTCCCCGGGCTGCGGCTCCACCGCGTCCCAGTCGATGCTCGCTCGCGCCAGTCGCGCCGGAGTCCCCGTCTTGAAGCGGCCCAGCGAGAAGCCCAAGGCGCGCAGCGAATCGGACAGGCCTCGCGCCGCGTCGTCGCCCAGTCGCCCGCCCACTTCCTTCTTCTCGCCCACGTGCATCAGCGCCTGGAGGAAGGTGCCCGTGGTGAGCAGCACCGCCGACGCGGACACCTGCGTCCCGTCGCCGAGCACCACGCCCTTCACCCGTCCGCCCTCGGCCACGAGCGAGGACACCTCGCCCTCGCGCACCGTGAGGTTCGGCTGGTTGAAGAGGACCGACTGCATCAGCACCGCGTACTGCTCGCGGTCGCACAGGATGCGGGTCGCCTGCACGGCGGGGCCCTTGGAGGCGTTGAGCGTCTTGAAGTGCGTGCCGGCGAGGTCCGCCACCCGGCCCATCTGTCCGCCCAGCGAGTCCAGCTCCCGCACCAGGTGGCCCTTCGCGGTGCCGCCCACGGCGGGGTTGCAGCTCATGACGGCGGAGCGCTCGCGCTTGAGGGTGATGCCGAGGGTGGCCAGGCCCAGGCGCGCGCAGGCGAGCGCCGCCTCACAGCCCGCATGGCCCAGGCCCACCACGATGACGTCGTACCGGAGTCCCATCGCTCACACGGGTCGCCGGAGGGCTTCGAGGCCTGACGCGGCACCCGCTCCGTCATGGCGCCGAGCACCCTGGCTCCGCGCGCCGCGACCTGTCGGCAGTCCGTATGTCTCCGGTGGGCGCCCTTGGCAAGCAAAGGGAAGGTTTACGGGAGCGCGCGAGGCGGGCAGTGGGAGGGGTTGAGGAGCTGCCTGCCTCGCGCGCACCGGCCACCCTCCGGAAGGTTCAGTCCCGTGCGACGGGCTTCCCCCTCCGGCCTGGATGGCAGTCGAAAAATGTCGGGTCCGCGGCGTCCTCGGCGCGGCGGACCTGGTCCCCCTGGTGATGAATGGAGCGGCCCCCCGCTCCCCTGCATGCTCCCCCTACATGGCGTCGCACACACGGAGGGCGGACCGGACCGTGCGGTGAGGGCGCGACGGAGGACGAGCGCTCGTGTCTCGAAGCGGCCCTGCACCCCCGTGTGCGCGACGGGGATATGAATAACCGGAGGGTCTGACATGCCGGCTTACGCGGGACAGGTCCCCTCCCCTCCCCTGCGTCGTGGTGGTGGGTGGGGGGTGCCCCAGCGGGGAGGCGTCCTTCCGGGGCCCACCCGGGCGGGCGGACGGAGCACTGGCCAGGACCCGGCCACCCCGCTATCCAGCGCACTCGATGACGAGGCCTCGGAGAACCCGCCAGGAGTCACCCCGCGTCGCGCGCGAGGGGTGCCGCTCGAGATGGCTGGAGTCCCGCCCGCGCTGCCAGACAGGCGGCCGGGTGTGCCTCGCGCCTTGGATTTGGGACTGAATGGACACGCTCACGAAGAAGCCACCCCCGTCGGGCACGTTGTCGTTGGAGCTGCTGCTGGGCGTGCTCACCGCGTTCGCGCCGCTGTCCATCGACATGTACCTGCCCGCGTTGCCTCGCATCGCGGAGGACCTGCGGGCGTCGCAGTCCGTGGTGCAGCTCACGCTCGCCTCGTGCTTCGCGGGATTGGCATTGGGCCAGCTCTGCACGGGTCCCCTGATTGACCGGTATGGCCGCACGCGCCCGCTGTATGCGGGATTGTTCGTGTATGTGTTGGGTTCGCTGGGCTGTGCCCTGGCGCCCACCGCACCGGCGCTGGTGGCCATGCGCTTCCTCCAGGCCTTGGGCGGCGCGGTGGCGCTGGTGACTCCGCGCGCGGTGGTGCGGGACTTGTGGTCCGGCGCCGAGGCGGCGAAGACGATGTCCCGCTTGATGCTCGTGGTCGGCGTCGCCCCCGTGCTGGCGCCGATGCTGGGCGGCTTCGTGCTCCAGCACACGAGCTGGCGGGCCATCTTCGTCCTGCTGTCTGTCATTGGCGCGGTGGCCTTGGCCTTCACGCGCAAGGTGCTGCCCGAGACGGCGCCCGCGCACTCGAATGCGAAGAGCCTCTGGGCGCGCATGGGGGAGCTGCTGCGCGACGCGGACTTCGTGGGGCCCGCGCTGGCGTGTGGCTTCGCGTATGCGGGGATGTTCGCGTACATCGCCGGCTCACCGTTTGTCTTCATCACGCTGCATGGTGTGACGGAGCAAGGCTTTGGCGGGTTCTTCGGCGCCAACGCGGTGGGGCTGGTGGTGATGGCGCAGGTCAATCGCAAACTGCTGGGCTTCATCCCGCTGCATCGGATGCTGCGTCTGGCATTGACGTTGTACACGCTGGGCGCCGCCGGGGTGCTGGTGGTGGCCTGGAGCGGCGCGGGAGGGCTGTGGGGGCTGGCCGCCGCGCTGTTCCTCTTCGTGCCGACGCTGGGGCTCGTGGGGCCCAACGCCGCGGCCATCGCGCTGGAGCGGCACGCCGCGCATGCGGGGCTCGCGTCGGCGGTGCTGGGGGCGCTGCAGTTCGCCGCGGCGGCCTCCGCGTCCTGGGCGGTGAGCGCGCTCAACGACGGCAGCGCCCGTCCCATGGGCATCGTGGTGGCGGCAGCGGCCGTGCTGGCGTGGCTCTCCGGGTTCGTGGGGCACCGGGCACGCGCTCGGGCCGCGAGCACGGAGCCGTCGCGGACAGGGGCCTGACGCACCGGGCAATGACTGTCACCCACGGGCGGCGAGGGCCCTCGAGAGGAGCCCTCTCCCGAGAAGGGCTATCATTCCGCCTGGACCTCCGCGTGGGTCCTCTCCTCCACCTGCCGCGCGGGAAGGAGTGCCACCCCATGAAGAGGGAAAAGCTCGACCGCTCGTGCCTGCCGAAGGGTGTCTCGTTCGAACGGAAGGAGGGGCTCTACGCGGTGCTCGGCCCGGACAACCGGGTGCTTCATCTGGGCATCTATGTGAACGGTCAACGCAAGCCGGGGGAGTGGGTCCTGGATGTGGCACCGGATGGAAGCTGGGCCCGCGTGAAACAGTCCTCGGTCCATACATGGCTGAACCCCCTGCCCATGGAGGGCAGGAGCTCGGAGCCGGATGGAAGCAGGGCCAAATCCAGACGAACCACCGTCCACGAGTGGCGCGCGGACCGGGTCCCTCGGGGTCAGCAGGAGCAAAGCCTGCTGCACTGGGGGACTTCGTGGATTGAGCGCATCACCCAGGGCCTGCGTGACAAAGCGCCCACCGTCAACCTGCGGTGCTCGTTCTGCGAGAAGTTCCAGGAGGAGGTGAGGCACCTCATCGGCGGAGAGCGCGCCCTCATCTGCGACGAATGCGTCGGGCTCTGCAATGGCATCATCCGCGAACGGTCCTAGACCCGGTCCTCGCGCGGGCATGAAAAAGCCCCGAGGCGCCGCGTGGGCACCCCGGGGCTGGAAAGCCGCCCCACTCAGGGGCTCAGCACCTCACTGCGCGGGCGGAGCCTTCACGGAGGCCTTGGCCTTTTTGTCCGCGCCCGCGAAGTCGCCGGCCTTCACCTGGGTGACCTTCGCCCAGTCCACGTGCCGCGCCATGGCATGCCGCACGTCCTCCGGCTTGAGACTGGCGAGCTTCTGCTCCAGCGCTCCGTCGAAGGCGAGGGTGCGCCCCAGGAACAGGTAGTTGGACAGCCTGCGCGCCAGTCCGCCGTCCTGTGCACGCGCCGCCTGGCGGTACTCCAGCAGACCGGAGCGGGCCTTCTCCAGCTCCTCGGCCGAGTAGCCCTTCTCGAGCGCGCTCGTCACTTCCTCGCGCATCGCCAGCTCCAGCTTGGCCGCGTTCTCCGGCGCGTAGATGGCGAACGTGCTGAACATGCCCACCGCGTCCAGGTCTCCCGGGTCGATGTTGCTGGAGACGCCGTAGGACAGGCCGTCCTTCTGGCGGATGCGCGTGGCCAGCCGCGAGTTGAGGAACCCGCCGCCCAGCACGAAGTTGCCCAGCATCAGCGCCGGCCAGTCCGCGTCGTCCTCGCGGAGCTGAAGCGACTGTCCCGCGAAGTAGAACGCGTTGGCCTTGTCCGGCGTCTCCACCGAGACGGCCTTCGCGCCCACGTTGGCGAACACCTCCGGCACGCGCTGGTACGCCGCCGGGCTCTTCCAGTCGTTGAACAGCTTGCCGGACAGCGCGACGATTTCCTTCGGCTCGAAGTCACCCACCACGGCCAGCTCCGCGTGCGAGCCGCCGTAGAACGCCTTGTGGAAGGCGCGGGCCTGCTCCAGCGTGGTGTCCTTCGCTCCGGCGATGCGCTCGTCGAGCGTGGGCACGTAGTACGGGTGGCCCTTCGCGTAGTGGGCCGACAGCGTGCGCCACAGCGCGATGCTGCCCTGCGTCTGCGGCTCGCTGCGCTGCGACTCCAGGTCCGTCAGCCGCTCCTGCTTGAGGATGGCGAACTCCTTCTCGTCGAAGGCCGGCTCGCGCAGCACCTCGGCCACCAGCTCCATCGCCTTGGGAAGGCTGGCGCGCGGGCACTCGATGTACGCCGAGCCCCCCGTGAGCGAGCCGTCCACCATCACCCGCGCCTTGAGCTTGTCGAGCTCGTCCTGGAGCTGCTGCCGCGTGTGCTTCTTCGAGCCGCGCATCAGCATCTTGCCCGCATACGTCGCCGCTTCCGACTTGCCGTTCAGCGCGGCCTCGGTGCCCCAGTGGAAGGAGAGCGACGCGCTCACCATCTCGCCGCGCGTCTTCTTGGACAGGAGCGCGTACTTCATGCCGCCCGCGAGCTCTCCGCGCTGCACGCGCGCCTCCACGTTGGCGGGGGAGGGGTCGAACGCCTCGCCCTGCGCCACCGCGGCGCGGCCCTTGTAGCCGTCCATCATCTTCGCCATGTCCACGGCCGGCGGCATCTCCGAGCGCTCCGGCTTCGCCGTGGGGATGAACGTGCCCAGCGTGCGGTTGGAGGGCTTGAGATAGGTCTCCGCCACGCGCGTGACGTCGGCGGGCTTCACCGCCTCGATGCGGTCGCGGTGCAGGAACATCAGGCGCCAGTCACCCGTGGCGGCCCACTCGGACAGGCCGATGGCGGCGCGCTCCGAGTTGTTCAGCGTCAGCTCCATCATCTTCAGGAGGGTCGTCTTCGCGCGCGTGACGTCCTCCTCGGTGAAGGGCGTGCGAGCGGCCTCTTCCACCGTCTTCACCAGCGCCTCGCGAGCGGACGCCACCGACTGGCCCTCGCGCAGGTCCAGGTCGAAGCCGATGACGCCGGGGTCGCGAATCTGGAAGTTGTAGGCGCGCGCCTTGGCCGCCTTCTTCGTCTCCACCAGCGCCTTGTAGAGCCGGCCCGAGGGGTTGTCGCCCAACACCTGCGTCAGCACGTCGATGGCGGCGAAGTCCGGGTGGCCGCCCTCGGGCACGTGGTACACGCTGGAGATCATGGGGATGTCGCCCACGCGGCGCAGCGTCACCTCGCGCTCACCATCCTGGGTGGGCTCCTGGGTGTACGTGGCGGGCAGGGGCTCGGCGGGCTTCTTCAGCTTGCCGAAGGTGCTCTGGATGAAGCCCAGGGCCTTCGCCTCGTCGAAGCGGCCGGCCACCACGAGCATCGCGTTATCCGGACGGTAGTACTTCCGGTAGAACGCCTGGAGCCGCTCGATGGGGACGTTCTCCAGGTCCGAGCGGGCGCCGATGGTCGACTTGCCGTAGCTGTGCCAGATGTACGCGGCGCTGAGGACCCGCTCCTGGAGGATGCTGCCCGGGTCGTTCTCACCGGCCTCGAACTCGTTGCGGACGACCGTCATCTCGCTGTCGAGGTCCTTCTTCGCGATGAAGCTGTTGACCATGCGGTCGGCTTCGAAGGAGAGGGCCCAGCGCAGGTTCTCGTCCGAGGCGGGCAGGGTCTCGAAGTAGTTGGTGCGGTCCAGCCAGGTGGTGCCGTTGGGGCGGGCGCCGCGCTCGGTGAGCGCCTGGGGCACGTTCTTCGTGGTGGGGGTGCCCTTGAAGAGCAGGTGCTCCAGCAGGTGGGCCATGCCCGTCTCGCCGTAGCCCTCATGCTTGCTGCCCACGAAGTACGTCACGTTGACGGTGACGTTGGGCTTGCTGGGGTCCGGGAAGAGGAGCACGCGCAGGCCATTGGGCAGGCGGTACTCGGTGATGCCTTCCACGCTCGCCACGGGAGCAAGCGCCGAGCCGCGGGCCTTCGCCTTCGCGGGGACGGTGGCCGGGGAGGGGGCAGGGGCCTGGGCCCATACCGGTGGGGCGGCCGCCAACATCAGGGGAGCCAACAGGGAAAGCCGGGTACGGCGCTTCATGCGGTCCTCGCGGGGAACAGGATTTGAATGGCGCTTCTAACCCGCCAGGGTGCGTCCGCCATCCCGGAACCCCGTAATTCCTTCAAGCAAGCATCCGCGACGCAGCAGGGGAGGGGGAGGGCGACCGGGTGGAGTTGGACCGTCCGGGTCGTCTGGGCTTTCACGGCTACCTTCCAGGTTGTTTGGTGTTCTTCCTCCATGTCAGGTCGGATTGGTAGGGTGTCTCTACCTGGGAGCAAGGCATGGGGCCGCTCGAAGGAGGCTGGATGGCGAGGCATGACGGTGGGGACTTTGACGCGCGGTATCAAAGGGAGATGGAGGAGCTGGACCGGCGACTGAGACAGGGGCAGGAGGAGACGCGAGCCACCCTGCATGTGCTCTCCCAGCAGATGGAGAGGACGCGGGGGAACCTGGATGCGCTCGACCGGAGTCAGGGTGAGGTCAGACATGCCCTCCAGGACGTCCGGGAGACGTTCCGGGAACTCCGGAGCGCGCATCAGGACTACGTGGTCGAGCTGCGTGCGCTGAAGGAAGACTCCAGCGCGCTCAAGCAAGAGGTCGCCGAGGTGAGGCAGGGCGTCGGCGCGCTCAAGCAGGACTCCATGGCGCTGAGGAAGAACGTCGGCGCCCTCAAGGAGGAGGTCGAATCATTCAAGCATGAGGTCGGAGTCCTCAAGCAGCAGGTGTACGTCGTCGAGGGACAGGTCGGCGTGGTGCGGAAGGACGTCGACGTCCTCCAGCGAGACGTCGCCACGCTCCAACAGGACGTCGGCACGCTCCAGCGAGACGTCGCCACGCTCCAACAGAACGTCGACGTCCTCCAGCGAGATGTCGGCACGCTCCAGCGAAACGTCGGCACACTCCAACAGGACGTCGGCACGCTCCAGCAACAGATGCACGCCGTCGAGACAAGGACGGAGGTGCTCGAGAAGCGGGTCGATACCATCCGGCATGACGTCGACGCCGTCACGGAGCGGAGCGAGCTGCTCGAGGTGAAGGTCCAGTCCGTCGAGGAGCGGGTGGGGACGATGGACACCCGCGTCCACACCTTGGAGGAGCACGGCCGGACCACCGACTCGAAGTTCCAGTCCGTGGAGCATCGGCTCCAGGCTCTCGATGAGAGGATGAACGTATCCTCCCGAGAGATGACCGTGCTGCGTGGAGGCTTCGAGGAGTCCGTCGACACGCTGGCTCGACTCGCCCAGCAGATGGGGGTCGACTCCGCGATGCTTCGCAAGGGGCTGTTCCACGTCAACGGCAAGGTCGCGCGGCTCACCGTCGACTGGGGCTCCGCCCAGCTACGACTGGAGGACCACGAGCGAATCCTGAGGAAGCTCCTCAAGAACTGAGCACGTGAGTCTCCTCGGGAGCGCCGCGATGAAGGTCCGCGCGGCGCTCCCGCCAGCGTCGGTGTAGCGTCGAATACGAGAGGCCACGAAGGGACACATATGCGGCTGGTGCTCATCTCAGATACCCACCGACGCCATGAGGAGCTGGAGATCCCCGCATGTGACGTGCTCATCCATGCGGGCGACTTCTCCAAGCGCGGGAAGCAACCAGAGCTCGAGTCCTTCCTCTCCTGGTTCTCCACCCAGCCCGCCCGCGAGAAGGTGTTCGTCGCGGGCAACCATGACTTCATCTGCGAGCGGGAGCCTGGACTGACGCGGGAGCTCGCGCGCCAGGCGGGAGTGCACTACCTCGACGACGAGGAACTCGGGGTCTCCGGGCTGCGCCTGTGGGGCTCACCCGTGACACCTCGCTTCGGCGGCATGGCGTTCAACTACGACCGGGGCGCGCCCATCCTGGCCCGCTGGAACCTCATCCCCGAGGGACTGGACATCCTCATCACCCACGGCCCTCCCAAGGGCGTGGGGGACCGCACCTTCCTGGGCGCGCACGTGGGCTGCGCGGACCTGCTCGCCCGGGTGCGGCAGGTTCGTCCGCGCCTCCATGTCTTCGGCCACATCCACGAGTCCTTTGGTGAGCACTCGGTGCCCGATGTGCCCACCCGGTTCCTCAACGTGTCCAACTGCCACCTGCTCCCGCTCGGGTTGCGTCCCCCCGTGACGGTGGAGCTGGAGCCCCGGCCCGTGATGGACAGGACGTCGACCCCGTGACGAGGACGTCCCCCGCCGCGCCCGGTGAGGGGACGAAGCGGCTTGTCGCCTCGGGAACGTTGCTCGGAAGGCGAGGGGGCCTCGCGGCGCATGCAAGCATCGGCACCTGGGCCCGTTAAGTAGTAAGGACCGCGGGGCGGATGCATGTCTGGTCCACCAGAGGACTCAGGAGCTTCATCGGATGAAACGATTTCTAGTCGGCGCGCTCGCCTTCATCGGCGCGATGTCCGTTCTCTTCGTGATGGGCTTGATTGCCCTCATCGTGCTGGCCTCCATGCGCCGCCCGAGCGTCCCCTCCCAGCTCGTGCTGGAGATGGACCTGGACCGGCCCCTGCCCGAGCACGTCGCGGAGGCCTCCCTGTCGAGCGCCTTCGGCGAGGAGCCGCTCACCGTGCGCGACGTGGTGGATGCGCTGGAGAAGGCCGGGGATGACTCGCGGGTGAAGTCGCTGCTCGTGCGCGTGGGCACCAGCCCCGGCAGCCCGGCGACGACGCAGGAGGTCCGCGACGCGGTGAAGGCCTTCCGCGCGAAGGGCAAGAAGGCCGTGGCGTTCACCGACTCGTTCGGCGAGGAGGGCAACGGCACCAGCACGTACTACTTCGCGTCGGTCTTCGACGAAATCTACATGCAGCCGTCCGGCAGCTTGAACATCCTCGGCATCGCCTTCGAGACGCCGTTCGCTCGGGACGCGCTGGAGAAGCTGGGCGTCAAGCCGCAGTTCGACAAGCGCTACGAGTTCAAGAACGCCGTCAATTCCTACACGGAGCAGGGCTACACGGGTCCTCACCTCGAGGCCACCAAGCAGTTCACCGGCAGCCTCTTCGGACAGATGGTGCGCGGCATCGCCGAGGAGCGCGAGCTGACGGAGGACGCGGTGCGCGCGCTCATCGACCGGGCGCCGCTGCTCGCGACGGAGGCGGTGGAGCACAAGCTGCTGGACGGCCTGCGCTACCGCGACGAGGTCTACGCCGAGCAGAAGAAGGCCGCTGGCTCCAACGCGGAGCTCCTGTACGTGAAGAAGTACCTGGAGCGCGCGGGTCGCCCCCACACGACGGGAGACACCATCGCGCTGGTGTACGCGGTGGGCACGGTGAATCGCGGCAAGAACGACGCGAGCCCGTTCGGTGAGCAGTCCCTGGGCGGCGACAGCGTGGCGGCGGCGCTGCGCAAGGCGGTGGAGGACTCGCGGGTGAAGGCCATCCTCTTCCGCGTGGACAGCCCCGGCGGCAGCTACGTGGCCAGCGACACCGTGCGCCGCGAGGTGCAGCGGGCGCGCGAGGCGGGCAAGCCCGTCATCGCCACCATGGGCACGTACGCCGCGAGCGGCGGCTACTTCGTCGCCATGGACGCGGACAAGATTGTCGCGCACCCCGGCACGCTGACGGGCAGCATCGGCGTGTACAACGGCAAGTTCGTCACGAATGGCTTCTGGGAGAAGCTGGGCGTCAACTTCGACACGGTGTCCTTCGGCCGCAACGCCATGCTCACCAGCACGGACGCGACCTATACGCCAGAGGAGCAGGCCCGCGTGGACGCGGAGCTGGACCGCATCTATACGGACTTCACCACGCGCGCGGCGGCCAGCCGGAAGATGCCGCTGGAGAAGCTCCAGGGCCTGGCCAAGGGCCGCGTGTGGACGGGCGAAGACGCGCTGACGAACGGACTCGTGGACGCGCTGGGCGGCTATCCCAAGGCGCTCGCGCTGGCCAAGGAGGCCGCGAAGATTCCCGCGGACGCCGCGGTGCGGGTCGAGGAGTACCCGCGTCGGAAGAGCCCCGCGGAGGTGCTGTCCTCGTTCCTGGGTGAGACGGGTGACAACAGTGATGACACGTCGGCCAACGCGCTCGCCATGCCGTGGGCTCCGGTCGTCGAGGCTGTCCGCGTGGTGAATGAGCTGGGTGTGCGGATGGGTGTCTTCGCGCCCCAGCGCGGCACCCTGTACGCGCCCGTGCCCGAAGCACGCTGGTAACCGGTGGTCCGGTTTCCGCGCCCGTGCGTGCCATCCGGACGCACGGGCGTGATGTCCAGACGCCGGGATTCCCAGAACTTCGAACCCTCACACACGTTCCAAAGCCATCTCACGGGGTTGCCACGCTCCTCGAGACGCCTCGCGTCTTGAAGAGGAGACGCGGTGATGCGCCGCGGAGGGTGGGGCGCCACCGGGCCCCTGCCTTGCAGATGGCGTGGCGACGGAAGCATCTGTCGTCGGCGAGGTAGCCGCGAAGAGGGTGCGGGCGTAGAGCTGTTCAATCTTCCTGGACGAATGCGTTCCCAGGGGCAGGTGGCCGCCGTGGGGGGCCTGAGGAGCCGAGGATGAAGAAGCGACTGGGGGACATCCTGTTGGCGCGTGGGGTGGTGGATGCGCTGCAGCTCCACTCCGCGCTGGCGTATCAGCGGAAGTGGGGCGTGCCGCTGGGGCAGGTCGTGGTGGACCAGCGCTTCTGCACGGCGGAGCAGGTGCTGGAGGCGTTGGCGGAGCAGGTGGGGATGCAGACGGTGGACCTGGATGCGCGGCCTCCCGAGTCCGCGCTGGCCCGACTGATTCCCGAGCGGGTGGCGGAAGCACACCGCGTGGTGCCGCTGAGGCTGGAGGGGCAGGCGCCTCGCGACACGCTGGTGGTGGCCATGGCCGCTCCCGCGAGCCTCGCGTCGCTGGACGCGGTGAAGAGTGTCACGGGCAGGGTGCGCGTGGTGGCGAAGCTGGCCACGGACGCGTCCATCCGCCGCGCCATCGGCCGCATGTACCGGGGCGAGACGAGCACGACGCAGCGCCGACCTGGCATGGAGGGCTTCTCGCTGCCGGAGACGGATGAGCAGATGCCCCTGGTGCTCAGCGGCAGCATGGCGGAGCTGACGAACATGGAGGCTCCGGCCGAGGACTCGGTGGACCTGCCCCTGTTGTCCTCGCTGGAGGAGGCGACAGCGCGTCCCCAGCCGGTTGTTCCGGCGCCCCGTGCGCCCTCGCACACGAAGCTGCCCACGCTGACGGCGGCCCGTCCGGAGCCCATGGCGCAGGTGCTGGTCTACGGCTGGGGCACGGAGGCCGCGGCGGGCCTGGTGAAGGTGCTGACGGGGAAGGGGTTCAGCTCGCGGGTGGCGAACACCGAGGAGCTCCTGGCATCGAATGAGACGCAGGTGGTGGTGACGCCGCTGCCGTCGATGGAGGCCCTGGGGCGGAAGGTGCTGGCCCAGGTGGTGGTGGCGGGGAAGACGCCCGAGGTGGACCTGCCTCGCGCTCAAGCAGTGGGGGCCCGAGGCTTCCTGGCGGCCCCGGTGGACCCCGACCTGTTGTTGCGCGCGGTGCGTCGGCTTGCGCCGACGGCGGCCAACGCCACGTTTCTCAGACGCGCCAGCTGAGCGGCGCGGACTTCCCCTGAATCAAGGCGCCGTGGCGAACAGGGAGTGGTCGCCGACGAGGGAGGACTCGGGGAGCCACAGCGACTCGAGCTCCACGGGCGCGGAGGAGAAGGGCTCGGCGCGCACCAAGGCGTCGGACTCGTAGCAGCCGGTGAGGAGCCAGCCTCGCTTGACGCGCTGGTACGTCTCCAGCGTGCGCGCCGCGGGGTCCACCAACCAGACGTGGGAGACACCCTGACGTGCGTAGAGGGGGAGCTTGCGGGTGCGGTCCAGCGCCGCGGTGGTGGGCGCAATCACCTCGCAGACCCAGTCGGGGGCCAGGGTGAGGAAGGGGACGTCCGGGTCGATGGGGGACGCCACGCGCTCGCGGCGCCAGCCGGCGACATCGGGGACGAGAACGTCGTGACCCAGGCGCAGCTCAGGGGCCCGCAGGAAGCACCAGCGGCCACTGCCGCCCCGGCGCTTGTCGAGCTGTTCGCCCAGTTCCACCCCCAGCATGAAGGCGGCGCGCGTCTGCGCGGGAGTCAGCCTGGGAGAGGCCACGAGCTCTTCGTCCAGAATCTCTCCCACCCATCCCGCGGGCAGGGCCGAAAGCATGGAGTGGTTCGCCAGGTGGATGATGCCTTCCGTCACAGCGCCTCCGAAAGTGCGGCGGTTGAGGGCGGCATTCTAGGAAGGGGTCTGACATGTCCCGCGCTCGGCGGGACGCGTCACTTGCCGATGCAGAATCGCTGGAAGATTGCGTCGATGAGCGCCTCGGAAGCGGACGTTCCGGACAGCTCGCCGAGGGCTTCCATGGCGATGGCGACTTCGCCGGACACGACCTCCAAGGTCGAGAGTCGTGAAGCGGACTCCGCGCGGGACAGTGCCTCGGAGGCGCGACGCAAGGCATCGGCATGACGCTCGGACACGAGGGCCACCGCCGAGGGAGTGCCGGAGCCCCACAGATGCGAGAGGAGCACCTCGCGCAGTGCGTCCACGCCCTCGCCCGTGAGTCCGCTGACGCGCGGACGAGGGGACGGGGGGCTCACATCGGCGCGCGGGTGCTCCGCATCGTGAGCCGACGTTCCGGAACGGAGTGGGTACGCCGCTGAGTCAGTCGTGACCGTCTGCATCAGCGTGACGCCGGCGACTTCGGACAAGTGCTCCGCACGCTGTGGGTCCGGAGCCTCGGGAACATGAGGACGCGCAGCGGCCACATCGCTCGCACCATCGACCATCCGCACCGATGGGGTGCGCTTGCGCTCCATAGCCTCGGGCATGTGAGGACGCGCAGCGGCCACATCGTGCTCACCGTCGACCATCCGCACCGATGGGGTGCCTTCAGCACCGCGCTTGCGCTCCACAGCCTCGGAAACACGAGGAAGTGACGGAGCCACATCGCACTTGCCGTCGACCATCAGTACGGGCGTCGTGCCCGCCTCGTCGCGCCAGCGCTCCGCGTCCTCCATGGAGGTCCCAGGCGGAAGCACGAGCACCGCCAGGTCCACCCCCGAGAGCAGCTCACGCGTCCGAGCAATCCCCAGCGCTTCCACGCGCCCCGGCGTCTCGCGCAGGCCCGCGGTGTCGAACAACGTCACGCCGAGCCCGTTCCACTCGACCCGCGCCTCCAGCGCATCGCGCGTCGTGCCGGGCTCGTCGTCCACCAGCGCGCGCGCCTCGCCCACCAGTCGGTTGAACAGCGTGGACTTGCCCGCGTTGACGGGGCCGAACATCGCCACGCGCGCGCCCCGGCGCACCAGTCGCCCCTGTCCCGCCTCGGCAATCAGCGCTTCCGCCTGCGCACGCAGCGCCTGGACGCGCGACGCCGCGTCCTCGTCGGCACCCTCGGCCTCGTCGGGGAAGTTGAGCACGCCCTCCAGGTCCGCATGCAGGTCGCGCAGCGGCTCCTCCAGCGCGCGCACGCGCCCGGTGAGCGCCCCGGACAACCCCGCCGCCGCCGCTCGCACCGCGGACTCCGAGTCCGCCGCCACCAGGTCGGCGACCGCCTCCGCGCGCGTGAGGTCGATGCGCCCATTCAAGAAGGCGCGACGCGTGAACTCCCCCGGCGTCGCCAGACGCGCGAGCCCCTCTTCGAGCGTCCGCTCCAACAACAACCGCAACAGCCGCGGGCCTCCGTGAGCCTGCAGCTCCACCACATCCTCTCCCGTGAACGATGCGGGCCCTCGGAAGTAGAGGAAGAGCCCCTCATCCAGCACGCGGCCGTGCGCGTCCACGAAGCTCGCGAGGTACGCATGGCGTGGAGTGGGGGAGGGCGGCACGCCCGGAGCCAGCCGACGGCCGACCTCGAGGGCGGCGGGGCCCGACAACCGGATGATGCCCACGGCCCCCGCGGTGGGCGCGGTGGCCAGGGCGACAATCGTGGGAGAAACAGACGTCATGTCGACTCAAGCCGCGGCGACAACCACCGCGCGGCCCTCGAGACGAATCCCTACCGAGGGCCCATGGGAGGCGTGGAGCCTCGGGCGGCCTTCTCCACGGCCTCCCGGTTCTCCTCGATGTACTTCTCGACCGCGGCGTCCTCGATATCCAAATCCCGAAGCACACCCGGGTAGACGAAGCGGAAGGCGGGAGACTCCTCGTCTCCGCGCAGACGGAAGCTCATCTTCAGCACCGCCGCGCCGTACAGCTTGTCCTTGAGACCCTTCGCCTTGCCCATGCACCGCCCTCACTCGTCGAAATCGTCCTCGTCATCATCCGGCAACAGGCTCCGCTTGGGCAGCGGCGCCGGCTTCTCCGGAGTGAACACCACGCGGCGGTTGCGGCCCTCACCCTCGGCCGACACCTTCAACCCCGCCACCCCTTCTACCGCCTTCATCACCCGCGCGCGGTCTTCCTGCTTCATCGCGGCGAGCGCGTAGAAGCGCCCCAGGCTGGCGGACTTCTCGGCGAGCTGACGGACCGCCTCTCGCAGCGCGGCATCCTCTTCCACCGGCATCGAGCGCTCATCCGTCTCCACGGCCCGCGCCGGAGCCCGCGCCGCGGGAGCCTGCTGCTGCGCCGCCGCTCCCCGCTGGGCCTGCTGCTGCCGGGCCGGAGCCTGCTGCGGCTGCGGCGCGGGAGCCCGAGGCGCCGCCACGGGAGCCGGCGCCGCGGGAGCCGCGGCCTGCGCGGCGGGAGCCTGCTGCTGCGGCTCACGACGCTGACGCGGCTCCGGGTGCGCGCCCGCGCCCAGCACCACCCAGCGCCGCTCGACGCCGGGACGGTGCAGCATCTTGTTGAGCAGGAACTGGAGCGAGTCCAGCACCTGGCTGCGGCGGCCCTGCTCCACACCCGGCGGCGGGCCCGCCTCGAAGTGCAGCGCGACGGACAGGCTGCCATCCGCTGAGTCCTGCATCTCCAGGCGGGCGGGGAAGCCCATCAGCCCGAGGATGTCGCCCAGGAGCTTCTCCACGCGGGGCCGGAGGTCGGCACCCGCGCCCCCCGGGGCCGGAGTGCCGGCCACCGGAGCCTGCTGCGGAACCTGCTGCTCGCTCACTTGCGTTTTCCTCCCGCCGTCGCCGCCACCGGCGTTCCTCCACCCGTCGGCTTGTTGCGGTCCAGCCACTTCCTCAACCCGTACTGCTGCGCGATGGAGAGGATGTTGTTGGTGAAGATGTAGAGCGACAGACCGGCCGGGTACTGGAGCAGCGTCAGCGTGAAGATGCCGGGCACGAACCAGGTCATGATCTTCGCCTGGGTCGCATCCATCATCTGCGGCTGCATCTTCTGGGTG
This sequence comes from Myxococcus stipitatus, assembly GCF_038561935.1. The sequence goes on from NZ_CP102770.1 coordinate 10,113,560, forward strand.
ATGATCATCGACACGCCCAGCGCCAGGGGCAGCAGGTACGTGGGGTCCTTGTAGGTCAGGTCCCTCCAGATGGGGCCGAAGAAGGGCTCGCCGTACAGGTCGAAGCTGTTGCGCAGGGCCGTGAAGAGGGCGATCCACACCGGCATCTGGATGAGCAGCGGGAGGCAGCCGCCCAGGGGGTTCACCTTCGCCTCCTGGTACAGCTTCATGATCTCGAGGTTCTGCTGCTCGCGGTTGTCCGCGTACTTCTTGCGGATCTCCTCCATGCGCGGCTGGAGCTTCTTCACCTCTTCCATGCTGACCATGGAGCGGTAGGTGAGGGGCAGCAGCACCATCTTCACCACCACCGTGAGCAGGATGATGGCCACGCCCCAGTTGCCCGTGAGGCCGTGGAAGAACTTCATGATGGTCAGCAGCAGCTTGCAGATGACGGCCCAGATGCCGAAGTCCACGGTGTCCGTGAGCGCCGGGCGGAACGTGTTCTGCGCGTTGAGGTTCGCGGCCTGCACCAGCTCGGTGCCGGGCACGCTCGCCATCAGGTCCGGGTCCTTGGGGCCCAGGTAGCCGCCCAGCCGCAGCGTCACCGTCTCACCGGCGGCCACGCTCAGCGGGAAGGCCGCCGTCGCCTGCCGCGCGGTGGGCGTGGCGGTAAGGATGCAGTGGCCGGGGCGCGGGCCGTCCAGCGGGTAGAGCGCGGACACGAAGTACTGCTGGTTGATGCCGAAGAAGGCGATGTTGCCCTTCGTGTCCTCGGGCTTGTCGTCGCCCGGGTTCATGTTGTGGAGCTTGTCGTCCACCTGGCACGAGGAGCGGCTCAGGTTGCCCACGCCACCGAAGAAGGACGGGGCGTGCTCGAAGTTCGGGTCGATGGCGCGCGAGTAGTGCACCTGCAGCTCGCCGTTCTGCGGCTGGCCGGAGATGTTCTTCACCTGGATGGTGTAGAGCATCTCGAAGCCCTCCTGCGGCCACTGGAACACCTTCACCACCTCCCACGGACCCTGGCGGCCCGTGAAGGTGACGGAGTCCAGCCCGGCGCCGCCCGTCTTCTCCTCCACCGCGTAGGCCACGTTGGCCGGCAGGGGGCTTGCGCCCTCGATGGTGATGGACAGGGGCAGGGGCTGGTTGGGCACCGGCTGCGCCAGGTTCATCTGCGGCGGCGGCGGGACTTCCTTGCCCAGGAGGAGCTGGTAGCCCTGGGCCAGCGACAGCGAGCTCTGCTCGCGCATCTTCACGCCCTGGAGCACCGCCGACGTCAGGCCCGCGCCCTGCGAGGAGAACTGGTAGACGGACTCCTTGCGGGTCAGGTCCACCTTGCGCGCGGGCGGGGGAGGGGTGGCCTCCGTGGGGGTGCCCGTGGAGGGAGGCGAGGCCTCACCCGAGGGAGGGAGAGCGGCCTGGGCCTGCGTGCCCGCGTCCTGGGGACCCGCCGCCGCCACTCCTCCGTCCTCGGCGCCAGGCGTGGCGGGCGGGGGCGGGAAGAGGAACATCCAACCGGCGGTGATGGCGAAGGAGAGCAGCAGGGCGACCAGGAGCCGCTTCTGGGAGTCGTTCGACTGGGGCGAGAGCGGATCGTTCATAGAGTTCCCTCCCCACGGGGGAGGGTGCGGCAAGGGGTGAAAGCCCCGTCACGGCACCGGGTCGATGCCACCGGGGTGGAAGGGCTGGCAGCGCAACAAGCGCCACAAGGTGAGCCAGGAACCCTTGAGCCCTCCGTGCTTTTCCAGCGCCTCCATGGCGTAGGTGGAGCACGAGGGATAGAAGCGGCACACCTTCGGCAAAAGCGGCCCGAGGAACTTCCGGTAGAAGCGGATGGGCAGCGAGATGACGAAGGCGAGCGGGCTCATCTGGGAGGCTCCTTCGGCTTCGACTCGGCGGCCGGCGGGAGCCGCTGCAGCTTACGGGTGACACCGTCGAAGGCGCGGGACAGGTCCATGAAGGAGGCTTCCTTCGCGGATGAGCGCGCCACCAACACCACGTCCAGGCCCGAAGGCCATTGCATGCGGCGCTTGCGGAACAACTCGCGCAGCACGCGCCTGAGGCGCGCGCGCACTACCGCGTTTCCCACCTTGCTCGACACGGTGAGGCCAACACGGGAGTACGTCCGGCCATTGCGTTTGTAGAGAGCGAGGAGACAGTCGGAAGGAAGCTTCTGCCCACCGTCCTGGACCTCGAGGAACTCACGCCTGCTGAGCAGGCGAAGGGCCTTGGGGAAGCGCTGGTCTGCCGGGCCAGTCTGGCCCGGCGTCGCACCCTCGGCCCTCACAAGCAGACTCGCTTACTTCTTGGCGGCCGACACGACCAGCCGCTTGCGGCCCTTCGCGCGGCGGCGCTTGAGGACATCACGGCCGGACTTGGTTCCGTTGCGCTTGCGGAACCCGTGGGTGCGGTTGCGGCGCAGCTTCGACGGCTGGTACGTGCGCTTGGACACGGCTCGAACTCCTTGATGAGGGGTGGCGCCTCCTACGGCTTCGGCGCGACCTGAACTAGGGAAAGGGCCGGGTCCGTAACCCCATTTCCGGGGTAAGTCAACGGAGGATCACCTCCGTCCGCCCCATTTCGCCCCCCACGGCGACCTCCCAGGCCCTCTTTCGCCTCGCGGAGGTTTTGCATTCCGCACCGTCAGTCAACCCGGAGCAGGCGGCCCCCAGCCCTTGGGGGGAGGAGATCGGATCTCCACAACCGTCGCGGATCGGCATGCCCGTTGCCGATCATCCCCCCCCTGAAAAGATCCTTCAGCGGCGCGGCTTTGGGTCGATAGCTTGATCCACCCCAACCCCTCTGTTAGCACGGCCGGACGCTCGCAGCCCCTCCCGCTTTTGCACGGTTGAGACACTC
>NZ_CP102771.1 GCF_038561935.1 Myxococcus stipitatus
GCGCGTGCTGTTGAGCGATGCGGTTGTGCTGGTGAGAAGAAATGCGAAAGCCCCCGGGCGATTGGCTCGCATCCGAGGGCTCGATGTGGCGAGACGGCTGGCGATTAGTGGAGCGGAGAGGCTCGGTAGAGGGCGCAGTTGGCGAGGAGGTCTGCGCGAGCGTCGCGGTATGGCTTGGCCCGTTCGTCGTAGGTGTCGGCTTCGTCGAGAGAGCCAGTTGAGCGGAAGTGGGCGGCTTGGCCTTCGAGGCGACTCACAATCTGCTCGAGGAGGGCGAGGGCGTCGAAGATGGCGGTGGGATGCGTCGTTTGCGCGAGGAGGCGGGGGAGCTTCGTGAGGCAGTGGGCACGCTCATAGCTCCAGTCGGAGAGTCGGCGTTCGCGGTCACTGAGGTACGACAGGAATCGGGTGACGGCTTCGGAATCGCCTGCTGAGCGGGCGTCGCGAGCTGACTTTAGGGATTCGGAGCGCTGCCGGAGCTCGCCGTCGATGACGCGTTCGCAGTTGCGGAGGGTGTGGAGGATGTCGAGGAGGGAGGGGTTGAACTCGGAGGACGAGGGCATGGGGCACCAGGGAGGAGGAGGGGGCTTCGCAGCCCCCTCCGAGGGAGGTTGGGTCAGCCCTGCTGCTGCTGGTCCTTGGGCTTGCGGAGGAAGAGGGGGAAGTCCCCCGGAATCATGTTGAGCCACAGGACGCCGTTCTCGCCGCTTTCGCGGATGAGGACGGAGCCGACCTCGAGGAAGCGGGTCTGCTCCTTGCCTTCCTTGTCGGTCCACTTCTCGGCGCGGACCACGTTGAACATCTTCTGACCGTTGTTGTTGGACACTGTTTTCTCCTGTGGTTGGGGCGGCAACCCGCCGCTCTCACCCATGGATGGAGCGGCGGGGGGATGCCCTTCGAGCGAGCGAAGGGGAGACGATTGCGGCGGCCTCGCTTTAGGCACCGGGCGTGACAGCGCTGTTGGCTGGCACGCTCGGATGCAAGAGGACGGCGCGGCTTGGAGTCGACCCGTAGGAAGCGGCCAGGAGAGAACTGGCGGCAACGGTCGAGAGAGAGTGAGTGGGCAGAGGAGGAGTGGAGATGAGGTGATGGATGCGGAGCTGCGACGTGAGGCTCGTAGAAGAGAGGCGCGAAGGTGGCGGTGCGGTGTTGTGCGGCACGAGGGCAGCTCCTCAGCGGATGGACGAGGATCGGCGGTGGATGGCCTCACAGGAGGTGATGGTCGCCGTCATGTCGGTGCCGTGGACGCGGTCGACGATGCAAGTCAGCGCCACCGTGATGAGCGTGAGCTTGTGGTGGACGAAGCAGTCTTCGAGGGACCGTATGAAGGGCGAAATTCTCTGCGCTACGTGGTCGGAAGGAGGGGCGACGCACAGGGTGCCGGTGGGATGGAGGGCGAGAGGTCGGCACTGCGAAAGGTGGAATCGGAGCTGGCGATGAGTGGTCGCGGCTGTCACGAGATTCCACAACGGGTCCAGCATCGCGCCGGTGAGGGGCGGGGCTCCCTTGAGGGCGTTGCGGACGTTGATGCGGTGGGTGGCGGCGGAGGAGTTGCGAGGAGGGTTGCCGCTGTCGATGCACGCGGCGCAGAAGTTCTCGTCGGTGACGGCAGAACACAGCAAGCACGCGGGCATCAGCGCCTCGGGCGAGCCCAGAGGACGATTCGCGAGCTGGATGGAGACGGGACACTCGGCGTTCAGCTTGTCGAGGACGAAGCGGATGCCGAGGTGCTCGGTGTGAGAGTTCGTGGTGAGCGTGTGGAAGAGCCAGTCGGCGATGGGCGCAACTGAGGCGATGTCGGCCGTGTTCTCGAGCACGGCCGCCGACATTGCGAGGACCTGGCGGATGTGAGCTGCGACAGCGGCCGGAGGGGCTTCGGCGGTGAGCCGGTTTTCAGAGACCCAGCGGTTGACGGCGTGAGTGACAGCGAAGAAGGGGTGCACGACAGCGCCCTCCGTGATGCGGGTTCACACAACATCTATCAGTTGCGTGAACACACATCAACAAGAGGAACGTGCCTCAGAGGCCGACGTTGGCGGCGGCGTTCTCGGCGAAGAGGTCGCTCTCGCGGACATAGCGGGCGAGTGTCGCGACACTCCGCTGTCCGGTCTGCCGCATGATGGTCGGCAGAGGCTTCCCAGCGCGGACCGCCGCGGTGATGAGGCCAGCGCGAGGAGAGTGGCCGCTGTAGTGCGCTGGGTCGAGGCCGATAGCCTCGGCGGAGCGCTTCACGATGCGCGCGACGCTGCCGGGTGTGAGCCGCGTGGCGGCAATCGTGGAGTGGCGGTTGATGGGGCGGAAGAGGGGAGTCGCGGCGAGAGCTGGTGAGGGGACGGGGACACCAGTGCCGAGCACCTGGAGGTGGAGGACCTTCAACCAGAGGCGGAGAGCGACGACAGGACAGGTCTCCGGGTTGGAGCCGAAGGGGATGCCCTTGCGAGCGCCGGCGGCCTCCTGGTCCGTCTTCGACTTGCGCAGGCGGACCTCGACACCAGCATCCGTGAAGGAGAGGTCCTCGAGGTTGAGGGAGCAGAGCTCCTCGCGCCGGAAGGCGCCGGCGAAGCAGAGGAAGAGGAGAGCACGGTCGCGGTGGCCGAGCGCGGATTCTGGAAGTGCTGAGGAGACGCTGCGGAGGTGAGCGGGGAGGAGGGGGGCCTTCTGGTCCTGGGCGATGCCATGCTTCCGCCTGATGCCCTTGAGGACAGTTCTCACCGACTCGTCGTCACGAGGGGATGGGAGGCCGGCAGCAAGGTGGACCTGGGCGATGGCCGAAAGGCCCCGCTGGATGGTGGAGACCTTCTTTCCGCTCTTCGCGCGAGCCGTGCAGTAGAGGGCGAGCGTGGAAGGGAGGGCCGGGAGAGCGACGAGAGACTTCTCGGCGCACCAGGTGGAGAAGGTGTCCCAGTCGCGCTGGTACTCCTTGAGGGTCCGCGGAGCTCGAGCTGCGGCAGCGTATTCACGCGCTGACGCGTAGAGGTCCTCCGTCGGAACGACGGCCGCCGACGAAGCGAGGACGATGGGAGAGGGGCTCAAGAGGCGCGCTCCTGACTACGGCTTCGCCTTCGCTACGGCGGCAACGTCGTACAGATTTCGGAGGGTGGCCGCAGTGAGGAAGAGAGAGGCATGTGCATCCGCTTCCGTCACCTGAGGGAGCTCGTGGGCGGCAGCATTGCCAATGACGCGAATGCGATCGAGAACGCTGCGGGCGTTGCGAGGGATGATGTTGTGCTGCTCGAGGTAGTTGATTGCCTCGATGAACTTGACGTTGTGAGGCGGGGGGAGCCCCTCGGCGACGGCGATGTTGATGAGGAGCTTCCGGCAGAGATGGGCGGTTGCGGTGAAAGCCCGAACGGACATGCAGCGGCGTGCCTCGTCGTAGAGAGGTGCGATCTCTGGTGGGAGGAAGCGGAGGTCCTCACCAGGATGGACTGAGGGCACCTGAAGAGTGAGGGAATGCTCTTCGGGTAGCAGGAGCCCAGTGAGGCCCTCAAAGTAGGTGGGGCGGGTGCAGTGAGGGCAGTAGGCGATGAGCGCGCGGACGTCGCGGCCTGCGTACCCTTTCGCCATGGCTGGTGCGGTGCTGGAGAGGAGGCGTTGCGAGGCAACGACGTTCGAGCACCAGGCACACGTATAGGAGCGGGTGGAGGTGTAATCCTGGAGAGGACCGAATCTGGTGAAGGGGAAGATGGTAAGTGGCACAGGACCTCTGGAGGGAAAGTCAACCGACTTCTGACTGGAAAGGACGATAGCACCTGACGCCGTTCTGAGGCCCGCTAATCACCGCTTAGCGCCCGCTGGTTCCCCAGAGAAAAACGCGGTGCCGCGTGAATAAAACTACACCGGCTGTCCGGGTGGGCGGACGCCCACATGTGGGTGGAATCACCACCCCTCAAGCTGCGCAGTGAGGGCGTCGCCCGGGGCAGGGAAGAAGGAGGCCACAGAATTCGCAATGCAGTTGTATCTGAATCGCAGATTCATTCGACTCGGTGGCGGGTGGGGGATGGGCCAGCACAGCAGCCGTAATGAATGGCAGACCAGCCGATTCGGCTGCGGCGTCGATGTCGAGGGCGAGTTCTGCATCACGGAGCGGGCGTGCCGTGGGGTGAGTGAGAAGCAAGACGCTGTCGCGGAAAGAGACGGGCGTGTACTCAAGGAGATAGGCGAGGTGATGACGGGGGGACGGAGCGTGGAGATGGCAGACTGCGGAGATGAGGTAGTGCCAGAGGAATGAGGCAGAGGTGGCAGTCCCGTAGCTCGGGTGGCTCGGTAGTCGGTAGACGAGGTCAAGAATCACGCGACTGACGGCGTCGAACGATTGGGAGCGGCAGTTTGGGCAGAGTGCATCAGGTTCGAGAGGACCGAGGCTCATTCGGCGGAGACAGGGTCGACACATCGTGCCGGGCATAACTTCGGGAAGGAACCAGGCGATGCGGCGGAAGATGAATCGCTCAGTCGCGCGAAAGGTTTGAAGCCTGCAACAGGCGTCGCAGGTCGCGTCGAACCCTAGGTGTGAGCACGTGACGATAGGGTCGGCCTTCCTAGGGTCGTAGGGCTGTGGAGCAGTCATGGGCGGACCTCCGGGGATTTGGTGCGCTCGAGGGCCGCCGCGAGCTGGAGCTCCCAAGTTGCGAGAACCAGCGCACAGACGATGAGGGTGCCGCTGAGCACGACGTCGAGGAGCGGGACCTCGCACCCATAGGTGTGAGCCCAAAGGGGCGGGACGGCATAGAGGCCGGCCCCTAGGTAAATCAGTCGCGAGCAGAGGATTGTGAGGACGAGCGGCGTGAGTGGAAAAACTGCCGCGAAGATGAAGAAGAGCACGACGCCAGCGAGGAGAACGATGTGAAGAGGGGGGGTCATGGGGCTTCGGCGAGAGTGGAAGTGGAGGTAGGGAGGCGCGGCCCGGGTGCGGTGGGTGCCAGGCGGTCCGCGAAGAGAAGAAGGGCTGCGCACCGAGCTCCAGCGTTGCGAGTGGGGTCGGTGAGAGTCGCCGCGTGGAAGCGCGCGAGGCCGGCGAGCATTGAGCGAGCCCAAGCCTCATAGGTGTGGCGGGGAAAGGAAGGTGAGGGCGGGGGAGTGGGGATGCCGAGCGCTTCGCGCTCGAGCACGCTCACGTAGAGCAGGAGGAGGGCGACCCGGTCATCAGCGCCGGGACCGAAGCCCCCGAGATGCTCGACGCGCTCGGCTGCGAAGCGCGCAAGAGTCGAGCGAGCCCACCGTGCGTCCTGTTCTGCGGCGAGGGCTGTTGACCAGGTCATGGGGCCACGCTGACGTCCGCCGCGGCTGACTCGAGCGCGGAGAGACAGTGGGGGTACTCGGCAAAGTCGTAGCGCCGAAGGAATGAGGCGAGTGAGGACCACGAGCAGTGGCCGAGCTCGAGGCGGTCGTAGGAATGGACGGGCCCGAAGGCCGAGAAGAGAAGCCAGTCCGGCCAGCGGCGCTCGGTGACGAGCGCGTCCCCGAAGAACGAGCGTAGGTGCACGCCGGTGGAGACCGCCCAGAGAGTGGCGGGACAGCCGGAGACGAACCACGTGTAGGGGAGCTCGTGCGACGCGTTGGTGCAGACGAATGTGCCGGCGGAGAAGAGGCGCCAGGGCGCCTGGAGGACGCCGACGGCCCATCCAGGTTCGGAGCTGTCGCCGCCGGCGAAGAGGATGGCGGCGGACTGCTCGTGGGTGAGGCTCCCGGGCTGAAACCAGCGGACGCGGATGCCGGAGCACAAGTCCGTGGGGAACGTGTTCACACGGACGTCGGGGTGGCGAATCACTTCCGCCTCCGTCGTGGAGGAGCGAGGACCGCAGCCTTCGAGCGCTCCTGACGGCAGAGCGTGCACGCGCAGAGGACAGCGTGGCCGCGCTCGAAGACACGCGCGGTTGCGTCGGCGAGTGCTCGACGAGCGACAGTGAGCCGCTCACTCGCCTTTCGGAACCTGCGACCGATAGGAGTGAAGAGAGACGGCTCGCCAACTTCCGTGAGGGCTTTGTGAGCGGCAGCCTCCGCCGTGCGGATTCTGGTGAATGCCTTGATGAGGGGGCGGAGGGAGGCGATTTTCGCCTCAGCCGAGGAAGGAGCGGGAGTTACGCGAGGCATGAAGGCTCCGCCGGCACTGCGGGGCCGTGGAAGACCTGGAGGCCCGGAAGGGTGAGTGATGGAAAGCGGGGGAGGAGGAGGAGAAGGAGCTCCTCCTTCGTGGCGGTGGCCGGGGCATGAAGCTCGGAGTGCTCGAGGACGGTTGCGTCGTCGAGGACGGTGTAGAGCCAGCGCGCTGAGACGAGCTCCAAGATGGCGGAGAGCATTGGCTCACCCGACCTGCAAGGTAGGGTGAAGGAGTCCAGAGGCGAGGGCGGCGATGTCCGCAATCGCTTCCTCTGGCTTCGGAGCGCCCTCGCAGTGGAGGAGGAGGCAGTCCGCGAATTGAGTGATGGTTTCCGAAACCCGCTCCTCGTCCGCCTCTCCGAGGACTGTCAGCGCGGGGAAGCGGTTTCGAGCTGCATAGCGGAGCGCCTCGGCGGCGCGACGCAGCGCCACGAGTTGGACGATTGCTGGCGGCAGTGGGGACGGCATGGGTCCTCCAGTTGTGTGTTCACACGACAACCAGAGATAGCCCATGTTGCGTGTTCACGCAACACGCGGCGGAAAAATCCCCCGTCGCGCGGGAAGAGGGCCGGAGAGCTGGAGCAGCTCGAGCGGCGGAAGCGCGGAACCACGAGGACCAGGCCGACCCGGGATGACCGAGCGGTCTCGCGGAGGAGCGGCGCCGGAGGAGGAGTGGTGGTGCACGGCCAGTCGGAGGAGAAGTAGGGCAGCTTCTGCGGCGTACCCCGGCACCCCATGCCCCAATGTCTCTAGGTGGGCTCGTCGGTGGGCGGAGGCTTGTGCGTTCGAGGGCCTCCCACCCCAGAAGCCCCCCCATCGCCAAGATGCCCTTGTGGGAGGGGCTGTCGGCAGAGCTCTCCGAGTTGGGCCTTCCTTGTGGAAAGGGGGCGCGGGGTCTCCCCGCCTAGGCTGGGGTCGCCGCTTTTTGCGGCGGCCACGGCCGTCTCCAGGCCCCGTTAAAGCGTCGGAAAGGGGTCATGGTGCTGCGAAGTGGAGGAGGACGTGGGGTTTGAGCTGAAGAGCTCAAAAAGAGAGAGCGCGGGCTGTGGCACATCGCACGCGCGCGCGGCCTCTTAAACAACGGCACTGCCTGGGTTTCGGTCGAGTCGGAAAGGCAAGTGTGCCTTTCCTCCCTGCCCGATGGGGAGGGGCACCCCCTAGGTCGGGTGTGCCCGACGACAACGACGGACGAACGACAACGACGGCAGAAGCAGCCGGAGTGGAGGTCTTAAGGGATCATCTTAAATGACGATCTTAAGCCGAGAATTTGGTGGATAAGTATATGAAATTGTTGATGTTTTAAGGATGGAGGGGGTGTCAGGTCCCATGGGAGGGGTGTCAGGTCCCATGGGAGGGGGTGTCAGGTCCCATGCGGAGCAGTAGTTGCGTAGGAACATAACAAGGGGTGTCAGGTCCCATCTCCTGCCCATCTGCGGGGGGTGTCAGGTCCCATGGGTTCGTGGGTGATGGGGGGTGTCAGGTCCCATGTCCCGGTCAGGGGTGTCAGGTCCCATGGGTTCGCGGACGATGAGGGGGTGTCAGGTCCCATCCCCAGCGGAGGGCCTGGCTGAAACGAGAAAGCCCCCTCCGACGGTGTCGGAGAGGGCTGTGGTGACCTTGCAGTGCTGTTGGGCTGTTAGAGGGCCTTGAGGCGGCGCGGAGCTCCATCCGGGGAGAAGTAGCGGACGACCAGGCGGGTGTCCGAGCCCGTCCCCTCAAACACGAAGCTCTCGAGAAACCGCTTCCCGGAGTGAGGGAGCGGGTCTGTGAGCCGGCGGAGCGCGGGCTCAAGGGTCTTCTTGATTTTCGTCGGGCGAAGGTCGCTGTGCGGCAACTTCGACGCGAGCTTGATGATGTTCTCCGTGTACATCTCTCGCGTGTCCTTTTTGCTGAGGTACGCGTAGAGGCGGACGGCCGCGGCGTTGTCGAAACGAGCGAGGTCGTTGAGATAGCTGCGGTCAATGCCCAAGCGATAGCCAGCACTCAGGCTTTGGTAGATGGCGTCGCCGAGCGTGATGTGCTGGGGAGTCCCGAAGGCGAGCTGCGTCTGAGAGGAAGGTTGAGCGCCGCCCTCCTGTTCGAAGGCAAAGTCGGCGATGAGCGAAATGCTCTGTTGCTTGTCGGAGCTCGCCTTCGGGGCACCCTTACGGTGCCAGCAGTTGTGGCAGATGATGGTGAGCGCCTTCATCGCCGCAATCTGATGGTTGAGCAGGGTGTACGACTTCCCGCACTTGTCGAGGTTCAGGAGGTCGCAGAGTTCCCATCGTGAGATGGGGATTTTGGGGGAGCTGAAGCCCATCTGCTGGCTCCTCTCCATCACGGCAACAAGGATGCGCAGGCCGAGCATCGTCGGGAAGCCCCAACGTTGGTTGGCGGTGATCTCGATGCGGCGCTCATTCTTGAGCTGGGCGTCTTGGTCGGTCCGGCCGTCAAGACGGTAGACGTGAATGAGACGGTTGAGGGCTGTCTGGGGATCGGCTGGCGCCTTCCCAGGGTGCTGGGAGAGCCGGAAGAGAGGGAGCTCAAGGACGTTGCCTTCCGCCACGGCGTCCTCGACGACGTGGGTGGGAAGGGGGAGGGGAGTGCCCTCTGACGTTGAGAGTGCGAGCTGCGCTTGTGCTTGGCGCTTCATTGAGTCCTCGTGGCCCGGTCGAGCAGCTACCAGATCACTCCGAAGTTGAGCGGGATGTCCAGGGTCCATGGGAGAGAGGACCCGAATGCACGACGAATGCCGAGACCTGCTGACGCGACCAGGCTGTCTCGGAAGCGGTACTCGATGCCGACCACTGCTCGGGCGGTAGGAGCGAAGTCGGAGACGCTAGGGAGCGTGAGGGAGTAGTTCCGCGTGGCAGGGATGAGCTCGCGGCGCTGGTAGGCGCTGTGAGCGAGACCGAGCTCGACGCGCGCAGTGGGAGCCAGGTCGAGGCCGGTGTCGTGGCGATATGCCACGAGGGCGGCCGCACCAAGAGACCATGCATCCAGATAGAGGGACCCCAGTGGGAGCGAGCCATCAGGGAGGGCTACTCCAATGCTCGCGTACCGAGCATTCCGAGTGCCGGTGAAACGGATGGTCCCGCCAAGGTGAAAGCTATTGGTGAGGCCGTAGAAGGTGGAGAGCTCGACGCTGAGCGCAGGATGAGTGGCGGTGGAGCTCGAGCCAGCGGGGTCGGAGAGGAAGAGGACCGCAGGGCCGAGGGCGAGCTGCGTGTAGAGCTCGCGGCGGTCAGCACGGGCGAGGTGCGGGAGGAGGAGCACGAGGAGGAGCGCAAGACGCGTCATCTTTGCACCTCGATTCGGAGAGGGCCGGGGACCGCGAAGGGGGAGGGGACGCCCGGGTAGCGGCTCTCGAAACTCTGGACGTTGTAGCCGTCGCTCACAGTCTTGTTGACCTGTTCGCAGACGCCTGTGGTTCGGAGGATGCTGGAGGTGGTGTTGGGCCCAAGGATGCTCGACGACGGAACCCAGGCCGTGGCGCCACCTCCGGAGAGAAGCCAGCGGTAATCCACGCGAGGGTCGACGACGAAGGCATGGGTCGCGCCGAGGGATGCTCCGCAGTCGGAGTTGAGAAAGTAGAGGTCCACCTCGAGAGCCAGGCGCCCGCTGGACAGGTAGCGGTTCGTCCAGAAGGTGGCGCCGCCATGACTCTCCATGAGCGTGACGGTTCCTCCACCGACGCCATACGACGCTCCAAGGGGAGTGCCGTCGGATGTGGCGATAAGAAGAAGGGGCCCGCCAGAAGGGCCGCGCTCGCCGGCAGGGCCTTGGGCGCCGTGCTCGCCAGCGGGGCCGCGCTCGCCAGCGGGGCCGCGCTCGCCAGTTGGGCCGCGCTCGCCAGCGGGGCCTTGTGCACCGATGGGGCCGCGGTCGCCGTCGCATGCTCCCGTGAGGGAGAGGGCGAGGAGGGGAAGGATGAGGAGTTCGCGCATTTCAGTTTCTCGTGAGGTCGATGGTGGTGGAGAGAGATTCGAAGCCACCGCTCCGCGGGGCACCGTGGGGAGCCCCGTTCGCATGAGTGGCGCGAGCGCCGAGGGAAGACACCCAGGTGAGAGAGAGCGAGGCGCTCGTCATCCGGCGGGTCATCAGGTGGCGATAGAGCCGATGGAGGAGGAGTGTCTCGCCGTTGTCGTCGCGACATTGGCCGACCATCTTCATCCCGGTGTAGGCGTAGCCGTAGAGGTACTCGTATTCAGAGGTGCCGGTGAAGACAGGGAGTGTCCCGCGGTTGCGGGGGAGCACCATGTAGAGGGCGAGTTCGCCAGGCGAGTTGCCACTGGCGGCGGGTACGACCCAGGCGGCACGGCCGCTGATTTGGAAGCTGGCAGGGGCACGCTGTGCTTCCGGTTCACCGGCTCCAGGCCAAGGGCGATAGCCAACTGTGTCCCAGGTGGTGGAGGTGAACGGAGTAGGGGAAGGAGTGGAGGGCGCCTCACACTGCCATTGTGCGGAGTTTCCGAACTCGTGGGTGGACGTCACAGTCGGGCCCATTTCGTCGTAGGCACATGGGTAAGTAGGCGGCTTCGGGATGCCCTCACAAAGAGCGTAGCCACCGCCGAAGTCGTAGTTGATGCTCGCGGTGAAGGTGTGGCCGTCGCGGTTGACGTTGGCGGTGTTGGGGTCGGCCGTGAGGGCGGCGAGCCAATGCTCAGTGAGGGTCCACGAGTTGCCCGGGTTGGGGAGGAAGGTGACGGCAATGGGGACGTTATGGGGGTTGCGGATGATGTATCGCGCAATCCGCATGACCTGGGCCCCTTCGAAGGCGGGGGACTCAGCCCAGAGTTCGTCGTAGGTCCCGAGGGCGACTCGGTAGGCGTGAACGGACTTGAGGTCTCGGGAGCTGGCGTAGCCCGCCTCGTGGGTGAAGCTGACCCATGGGGATGCGAGGTTGAAGGTGAGGAAGACGTCTGGGTGAGACGTCGTGTTGCCAGCCGCGTCGGTGAAGCTCGTCGACACGCGCAAGGCCAGCGATGGAGCGGTGGCTGTTGCAAGCCCCGGGATGGTTGCGGCCGTGAGCGGGAGTGCGAAGCGCTGGAATCCGTTCTCGGACGTAGACAGGGCGATGTCACCCGCTGAAACCTCCTCAGCACATCCAGTGCAGGAGATGGTGAAGCGGGCGGTGGTAATAGCGGCCTCGGTGGGAGCAACGGGCGCCTCGAAGCCGATCCATGGAGTGTTGGTTGCGTTGTCCGTGGTGAGTTCAGCGTAGGTGAGGGGGCCCGGATTGAGGCGTGTCGTAGCTTTGAAGATCTGCGAGTTTTCGCGAATTGGGCTGTTCACGCCCGTGACGGAGTATTGGACAGGGACAATGGGAACACCGGGAGCTGACTCCCTGTGCCCGATGCCGTCCTCGGACCTGTAGCGGCCGGCGAAGAAGGTCACGGAGGGGGCGATGGTGTCGCGCTTGATGATGATGGTGCGCAGCGCATCGGTTCCAGGATGGGTGGTGCCGCTGTTCGGAGGAAGAGCGGCATCGTGAGCCCAGAGAAGGACGGTAGTCGGGCCGTCGGATTGAGAAAGAGGGACTGAGACCTTCCACGTTCCATCTGGCTGGCGGGTGGCAGGCAAGGCCTCTCCTGGATGGGTAGAGCGTCGAGCGAGCACGCTGCTCACGCCCGAGCCGCTGTCAGTGGCGGTGAGATGGAAGGTGTACGAGTCGGCGTTGGTGTAGTCCGGTGGACGAACCTTCCAGTCGATGAGCGGCGCAGCCCGGTCGAGGCGGAAGGGGACGGAGAGGTGGCGGCAGTTGCCGACGGTGTCGCAGGCGGACCAGGCGGCTGTGACAGCTCCGTCCAGTGTGCCAGGCGGAGGAGTCCACGAGCCTGTGAGGGACGAGAGGCCTGCGGTGGAGGCGCCGGTGAGGCCGCCGACTGTGTGCACAGCAATGCCACCAGCATCTTCGGCGGTGGCAGAGAGGGAGAGGGGGCCAGTGCCGTAGTAGGCGTCAGCGGCGGGCGAAGTGACGACGAGAGCCGGGGGCGTGTTGTCGACGGTCAGTGAGCGACGCTCGACAGTGCGATTTCCGAGCGAATCCTCTGCGATGGCAACGAGCTCGAGGGCTCCTTCGGATGGGGGAACGAATGTTCCTGCAACGCGTGAGGAGCTCGGGTCGGCGTCGGTCAGTGGCCTTCCGCCGAGCGACACCGTGAGGAGACGGATGCCGGAGTTCTCCGGGTCATGAGCGGAGACCTCAATGGAGAGGGTGTTCGCGACCCGGAGTGCTGGGCCGACAGGAGCTCCGCGGAGAGCTCCGTCGTCGCCGGTGAAGGAGACGGAGACGGAGACGACCGGCGGTGTCGTGTCGAAGGGAGTGGGCTCTGTGCCCGGGTCGAAGAGGGCTGAGGTGTCGAGGCTGAGCTGGTCGTAGACGTTCGGCTCAGCGACACGAAGGTCTCCCCGGGTGAGGCCGCTCCGGTTGAATTGGCTCGTGATGAAGTCGTCGAGGCCAAGAGCCAGCCTCACACGGAGCTCGTCCGCGGTGAGTGAGTAGGTCGGGGACCCCAGGACTCGCAGCGGGACGGTGCCCTCGCGGCCGTCGAAGCGGCCGTCGGAGATGTCTCGCTGCAAAAGAGAGAGGAGCTTGAGCGCGTCGAAGCCGGAGACTGGCGTGAGGCCGGTGCTGATGGCGATGCGGCGCGCATGAGCGTTGATGCCCAAGTCGGGCAGCGAGGCGAAGACGACGTCGCGGAGCGTCTGCTGTGGCGGCTCTGTGAGGGAGACGGGGACAACGCGTCGGATGTCCCAGGCAGTGGTGCCTGAGACGTGGCTCTCGAAGAGGCGGTCGACGGCCGCCAGGGCGGACGGAAGCGTCGAAGGAGGGTGAGTGGGGTTCGTTCCGCGAGCGAACGCGAGAGCGGCGCTGTCCGCGAGCGTGGTGTAGAGGGTGATGGGGGCGGTGAGACTGTCGCCGGTCTTGTACCGTGGGAGGAGCGACGTCAGGAGCGCGTTGCCCGGCACCGCCACGGTCGCGGTGCCGTCGGTGGGGTCGACGAAAGAGAGGCCGGTGCCGGAAGCCTCGAGGCGGACAGGGCCGTCCCAGTTCTCGCCGGTGAGGGTGAAGGTGACCGTCCCTTTGGCGTCAGTGGGCCCACCATGTCCGAGGACGGCGCCACCAGGCCGTGAAGCCGGGAGTCCGGTGGTGGCATCAATCGCGACCAGCTGAACGGTGGCCCCAGCGATGGGGGAACCTGCGGAGACGGTGGCGTTCACCGTGCCGAACGGGACGTTGTCGACGTGGATGCGGACAGGGAAGTCGGTCGCCCCGCCGACGGTGTCTTCCGCGCGGAAGACCAGCGTCGTAGGGCCCTCGGGCGCGAGGGCGGTGTTCCAGGTCGCAGCGAAGGCGTCAGCAGCTGGAAGGGTGTCCGGAGTCACGCCAGGAGGCGGGTCCTTCAAAAAGAGCCGACGGATGACGCCTTGCTGTGGCGCGGCCGTCGCTGAGAGGACGACAACGCCGCTGAGGGTTGCCCCGTCGCTCGGGGAGGAGACTGAAACGGACGGCCCGCGGTTGGCGACGGTGAGAGCGTTGCGCGGAGTGACGACGTTTCCGGCGACGTCCTCGGCGTAGGCGACGAGCTCGAGGGGGCCATCGGGGAAGATGGAGACGTCGAGCTTCCCGACGAGGCTGCCGGTGCGGCCGTCGATGGTGGCCACCAGGTCGGCGAGCTGACCTGGGGCCGTGAGGCGAAAAGCCTTGAGCCCGGAACCATCAGAGGCTCGGAGCTCGAGCGGGATGATGCCGGCGACGCCCGCCCCTGGAAGGGGGGTGACCCAGGTCACCTCGGGGGGCGTGATGTCGACGTTCGCGCCGGCGGAGGAAAAGAGAAAGGGGTCGGAGTTCTGGGCAATGGCCGCCGCGAGGGGTTGGATGTCCGTCGTCCGGAGCGAGCCCGGAAGGGCCTTCTCCGAGGTCAGGTAGCGAGCGAGAGCCTGTGCGAGGTGCAGACGGGCCGTATTCGCGTCGAGGGAGTAGGCAGGTGGAACAGGCAGGCCAGGAGGAAGCGTGAGCTGCCCGGCCGTGCCACGGCCGTCGAAGAGGCCATCAGCGAGCAAGTCGTCATGGAGAGCTCTCGTCAGGGAGTATCCAGTGACGAGGGAGCCAGGAGTGACACCAGCGGTCTCGCTGATGGTGCGGGCCTCCATGCTCAAAGCCCCGATGACGAGGCCCGCCTTCGTCGGGTCGTCCAGCGTGGGCGAGGCAGTTGCGGAGAGGTCGGTCGGGACGACACGCGTCCAGTCGAGCCCGCCGAAGTGGCCATGCAGGTGCTGCGCGGCGGCGTAGTACGCGGCCGAGAGTTCCTCGCCGAGAGCCTTGGACCGGTAGAGCGTGGCCGCGGTCGTCAGGTGGCTGACGGGTGAGATGACGAGGCCCGCGACCGAGGAGGAAGCGGGGAAGGAGGGGACGATGGCGGTGAGCTCGTCTCGCCCGTGCTGGAGGGTCGCGCCGGTTGCGGGGTCGACGGACGTGCCTCCGGTGGCTGTGACGAGGAAGGGGCCCGTGGTCGCGAGCCCGACTGCGACGCGAAAGAGGCCATTCTCGTCGGCCAGGGCGCTTCCGACTTCGGCACCCTTCTGGCCGTCCACCAGACGGAAGACGGTGATGGCCTGGCTGGATGTGCGGCCGAGCGAGACTCGCCCAGCGACGGTGCCTTGGTCTTCCGTCGGCGCAAGGAGGGTCGGCCGGTCGCAGGAGTTGGTGAGGAGGATGGAGAGGGCGAAGAGGAGGGTAAGAGCGGTGCGAAGGAGTGTCATAGGAACCTGCGTCAGCGTGGTTCGTATTGCTCTGGGAGTTCGATTCGCTGGAGCGCTGCGTTGTGAGGGTCAGCGACCTTGCGCCTGCGGGTGAAGGCCATGAGCGAGCCCCACAAATAGGTGGGGGTCTTCACCTGGCACCAGTTCGCGGAGACGTTGATGATCTCCAGGTAGAGGGGATGAATCGTTATCGTGATGGGCTTCTGGTCCGTCTCGATTGACGAGTAGGACCGCTCGGGCTTGTTCTTCCAGAGACCCGTCTCGGTGCGGAGCCGGGAGTCGAGAGTCGAAGCGGTGATGCCGAGAGTTGCGGCCTCGTCGATTCCCGCTGTCGTGAAGAGAAGCGACATGGTGACTTCGGCGTCGGGCGTCGAGAGCGCTGCGCGAATCTGCTCCGCGAGCTTGTTCTCGCCTTTGGTCATCCGGATTCCGACCTGGCGGACGTTCTGCACTCTCGAGGATGCTGCCTTCTTTTTGTCGGACACTTGGCGACCCTGTTGTTGCGTGGTGACGCACAGCTCAGAGCAGGGCTCCAGCCCTCCGCTGGGCCCTACGGGCCCGTCCATAGCCGACGTGAGTGGGTGGGGGAAGTGGACCGGTTTCGCACATGGGTCACTTCTTGCGGGTTGCGGGTGCACGCCCGCGCTTCGGCTCCTCGGAGAGCGAGGATTCGATGTGCGAGCAGGCGGGGTAGCCGCTGCACCCCCAGAACTTCCCTTTTTGGTTCTTCTTGGGGACGAGGAGTCGCTTGCACTTCGAGCAGGTGTGGTTCGCCTTTTTCGCTTCGGCGAGCCCCTTTTTGTCCCAGGAGCCCTTGCACTCGGGGAACTTGGAGCACGAGAGGAAGTCCCCGCGGTCCTTCGTTGGGGAGCTGCAAATGGGGCAGGGCTCTCCAGTGGCTTCGGTGAGGTCCTTCTTCCCCTCGCATCCCTTCTTGGTGCACCGGGCATAGGGCCCATACTTTCCAGCCTGCTCAATCATGGGGGCGGCACACACCGGGCACGGTGAGGTGTGTGGCTTGAAGGAGACGTCAGCGATGAAGGTGCAGGCGGGGTAGCCAGAGCACGAGAGGAAGTCGCGTCCCTTGGATGAGCGTTGGAAGAGCTGCTTGGTGCAGAGCGGGCACTGCTTGTCAGTGGCCCGCGGCGCTTGCGGGAGGGTTGCCGCGAGCTCGGGGTGCGCGGTGACGACAGCGGCAACCTTCGGGGGTGCCGCTGCGATGAGAGAGGTGAATCCCGCGTACCAACTCCGGAGCTCGGGCTGCCACTTCTTCGCCCCCTCGGAAATCTGGTCGAGGACAACCTCGAGCTTGGCGGTGTAGTCGGCCGAGACCAGGTCGGCGAATGCGGAAGCCAGGGCTTCGTCGATGAGCCGTCCCTTCTGGGTAGGCACGACGAAACTCTTCTCCTCTGCGAGGTACTTGCGTTTCTCGAAGAGGACTTCGAGCGTCGCGGCGTAGGTGCTCGGACGACCGATGCCGACCCTCTCCATCTCCTTCACAAGAGTTGCCTTCGTGAATCGCGGAGGAGGGGTGGTCTCGCGCTTGGTGACGACGATGTCCTTCAGGTCGAGCACCTCTCCCTGAGCAACCTGCGGAAGGCGCGGCTCCTCCTCGTCGCTCGTCTCGTCCTCGTCCTTGTTGAGGTACTTGAGGAACGAGGGGAAGCGAAGGATGGAACCTCGTGCGCGCCAGATGGTTGCGCCAGGTCCAGTCAGAGAGACGATGGTCGTCTCGAGCTCGGCCGGCTTGCACTGGCAGCAGAGGAAGCGGAGGCGGATGAGCTCGTAGAGGGAGCTTTCCTCCTCGGTGAGGTCCTCCGGGACGACAACGTCGAGAGTGGTCGGGCGGATGGCCTCATGGGCGCCTTGCGCGTCACCCTTGGGGGCATAGCGGGGCGGCGAAGAGGGAAGAGCCTCGGGGTAGTCGCGGGCGATGAAGGCGCGCGCCATCTCGATTGCATCCTCGGAGAGGGCAGTCGAGTCGGTCCGGTGGTAGGTGATGGCGCCCTTCTCGAAGAGCGACTGCGCAAGCGACATGGTGGCATCAGGGCTGAGGTGGAGAGCCACTGACGCAGCTTGCTGGAGGGTGGAGGTTGTGAAGGGGGGCTTTGGCTTCCGTGCAGCGGGCTTCTTTTCGAGCCCGGTGACGGTGTGAGGCCCGCGTGCGCGCTGTTCGACGGCGCGTGCCTCCTCCTCCGTCTCGAAGCGGGTGTCCTCGACCTTCCCCTCTTCGGAGACGCTTCCGTATTTCGCCGAGAGGCCGTTGGTGTAGCTCGAGGAGAGCGTCCAGTAGGGCTTCACCTTGAAGGCTTCGCGGGCGAGCTCGCGAGCGCACACAAGGTGGAGAGTGGCGCTCTGGACTCTGCCGGCAGAGTTGCCGCTGCCGAAGGGGCTGAGCAGAGGGGACGCCTGGAAGCCGACGATTCGGTCCAGGATGCGACGTGCTTGTTGCGCGTCCACGAGCGCCTGGTCAATCGAGCCCGGAGCTGCGACGGCGGCCGTGAGTGCCTTGGCGGTGATTTCGATGAACTTCACGCGCTTCGGCTTCTTGAGCCGGAGCACTTCGGCAATGTGCCAAGCGATGGCTTCCCCCTCACGGTCGGCGTCCGTCGCCAGGATGACTTCGTCCGCCTTGGCGGCGACAGCCTTGAGCCGAGAGAGGACGGCTTCCTTCCCTTCGGTGACGACGTAGGTCGGGTCGAAGGTGTTGAGGTCGACGCCGAGCTCTTCCTTCGGAAGGTCTCGGAAGTGGCCAACCGTGGCCTCAACCGTGTAGCCATCGCCGAGGTACTTCTGAATCGACTTCTTCTTGTTCGGTGACTCCACCACTACCAGCTTCATTCAGCACCCCTTGATGATGCGTGAACACGCATCCACTGATGTCGTGTTAACACGCAACACGGCAGAAGTGGAAGAGGAGGACTGAGGGGGCGGTGTAGGTCACCACCACGGCCAGAAGCTGGAGCTCAGCGAGGCTGCTTCCCGACCCTCGATGAGGGAGCGGGAGAGCAGCTCGTCAGAAGGCCTGGACGACGAATAGCGAGGCAGACGTCCCGCGTGGGACAGCGCTCATGGTGGTGGCTGATGGCGAAGTCGCTCGGCGTGCGGTGTTGCCGGCGGCGTCAGTGAGGCCATCTACGAGCTCGCCAACGACACCACCTGGACGGATGGAGCGAGTGACGCGCTCGCCAGTCGAGACGGCAGCGTTTGCGGTGGTGCTTTCGGTGCCCCCAGAGATGGAGATGGGAAGGCCTGCACGGCCGTCGAGGCCGTAGAGGAGGCCAGAGAAGGCGTGCGCCTGGCCACCGATGTTGAGGGTGTCGCATGTGACGGCGAGGCGCGAGCTGGTGACGCTTCCGACATCGCAGACTGCACGAGCTCCCTGCGGAATGACGGTGCGTCCTCCGATGAGGAGAGGCTTGGTGAGAATCACCGTCACCGGGCCCGGGGTGACGGGGTCTGCGACGCCGTCGAGGCGGACAGCGACTTGGGCGCCGCGCGGAACGCCGAGGGCGCTGCCGTTGCCGCTGGGGGGAGCGGAAGAAGGGGCTCCTGTACCTGCTGAACTGCGGAAGGAGAGGTCGCGCAGCGGCGGCGCCGCGGAGGCTGTAGCGGCTGCGGGGAAGGGGGTGGTGGGCGAGGTGGCGGCGGGAACTGCTTGGGCTTGTGTTCGAGAGGTGGAGGGAGCGCGCGGCCGAGTCCGCTGCTGAGCGGGCGCATTCTCGCTCGAGGCGAGAGTGGGCTGCGGCGCTGGAGCTGCGGGAGCCAGATTCGGTGGTGCGGAGGGCGACTCTGCGGGCTGCTGAGACGGCTGAGGAGCGTCGGTAAGCGTGGGAGGGGTGCTCCCGGTGGCGGTGAGCTGCTTCTCCTCGAGCTCACGCTCGGCCCTTTGTTGCGCAGGCGTCTTCATCTCTTCGACTGAAGCAGGAGCGGCTGAGCCGGAGGAGGAGGAGGTGAGGAGGCGGACCGCGATGAGGGTGATTGCGGCAACGGCAACGAAGCCAACAACGGGGACGATGACGCCTGTTCGGCGCGCCTTCGGAGGCGAATAGAGCGCGTCTCGCGTCAGTTTTTGGCGGGCTTGCGTGGTCGCACCTGGCCCCGCGGGGGCTGCGGGGGAGGGAGGAACGACGGAGATGGAGACGGAGTCCGCCTCCTCCTGGTGCTTCTCAGGCGACTTCGGTGGTGAGGCGGGGACGGCTGCGGGTGGTGCTGGTGGGGAAGCGACAGGCGCCGGAGCTGGAGCCGGAGGAGCTTCGGCACGAGGTTGGAGAGGAGGCGCTGGAGGCGCAGGTGGAACGGAAACTGCGCGAGGAGCGCCTGAGGCGACTGTGGCCGCCGCGTCAGGGAGAGCGCGAATGCGGGAGAGTTCGGCGAGTGCCTGGGCGGGGCCGAAGCGGACCTGTTGAGCGAGGAGGTGGTCGCGAAGTGCCTCGGCGAATGCGAGGCAGGTCGGCCAGCGCTCGTCGGGGTGCTTAGAAAGAGCCTTCGCGAAGATGGGAGCGAGGGCAGGGGAGAGCGAGGAGAGTCCGGACGCAATCAAGTCGGGCGGACAGCTCGCAATTCGCAGGAGAGTGGAGGTCTCGTTCTTGGTCGGCGAGTCGAAGAGGCGCTTTCCGGTGAGGAGTTCGACGGCGACGATGGCGAGAGCGAACTGGTCGCTCCGGCCGTCGACGCCCTCCGCGCCGGTGGCCTGTTCCGGCGACATGTAAGAGGTTTTGCCCTTCACAATCCCGGTCTGCGTTTTGTCGCGGCCTTCCAGGTGCGAGAAGGCAACGCCGAAGTCGAGCAGCTTCACAGCTCCCGATGTGGTGAGCATGAGATTCTGCGGCGAGACGTCCCGGTGGACGATGCCCAAGTGCTTTCCGTCGACGATGAGCTCGTGGGCGTAGGCGAGTGCGTCGGCCGTCTGGGACGTGATGTAGAGGGCGAATCCCTCGGAGAAGCTGGTTCGCTTCATGAGGGCGAGGTTGAGAAGCTCTCGGACAGAGTTTCCCGGGATGAACTCCATCACCAGGATGTAGCTATGCTCGCGCTCGATGAGGTCGAAGACCGAGGCGATTCCCGGGTGGTTGAGGTGAGCCGCAAGGCGTGCCTCGTCGACGAAGAGCTTGCGGATGTCATCCTCACGACGCAGTGAGGTGACGATTCTCTTGAGCGCGACGTCCTTGTTCCAGGACGCGGAGCCTTGCTTTCGCGCCAGGAAGACCTCGCCCATTCCTCCGGCGCCAAGGCGGCGGAGGATGGTGAAGGGGCCGGCTGGTGTCGTGAGCGTTTGGCCGGTACGCGTCGAGGTCTTCGGCGCGGGCGGTGGGGGCTCCTCTCCAGGTGGAATCGGAGGGGGCGGCGGAAGGAGTGGTGGAAGAGGCTCGGATTCGTCGAGCTCGGAGAGAGCAAGCGAATCGAGGAGGTCCTCGTCCAGCTCGGGCATTTCAGGGGGGATGTCGTCGTCAATCATGTGAGTCGAAGGCTAGAAAGCGAGGCCTGGGACGGAGAGCGCGCGGCCCTTGCCGCCGCGCTCGGTGAGTCTCAACTCCAACGCTCCGATGCGCGAGGCTGTATCGCCAACGTCAGCGGATGCAATTCCCGTGGCTGTGCCGTTGAAGGCAAGGTCCTGGGCGCTGAACTGGAGGCCCAGCTCCGGCAGCTCGGCAGCCGCTGCGCCGTTGAGAGAGGCGACAATGGCGACGTCTCCGAGGGTGGCCGTCTGGCGGTCACGGTTCTCAACCTCGAAGCGAATGAAGAGGCGAGCGCCAAACCGGCAGATCTCCTTCACCTCGAGGACGAGCTTGTCGACGCGTGTCCGGGCGCTGCTAGGAGCACACTGGTGTGGTTCTAGGAGAGCGGTGAGGAGCGCCTGGTGGGCGCCCTGGAGCACGCGCTCAGCGTATTGGGATTCTAGGGCAGCACGCTCCTTTGCAAGGAGGTCGCGGACATAGGCGGTTTCGCGCGTGCGGTTCGGCAGGGTGAAGACGACCCGAGCGTCGGCGCTCGACTTGGGGGCGTATTCGACTTGAAGCGTGAGCGTGAGCTTCGACTTCAGGCGAATCGTCACCGTCGTGAGGAAGTCCTCGTCTGGAATGACGCCGCCCATAGAGCGCGGATATTGCTTCGGCCGGATGAGCAGGTAGCGCTGCTCTGGCTGCGGCACGAGGACGAAGAGTGCCTGGCTCGCCTTGTACTCCTCGACGACCTCAGGAGGTGCGGAAGGAGGCGGTTCGACGGCGCAGTCGCCACAAGCCACCGGACTCTCGAAGTCCTCGGGGAGCTCCACAATCGCGTGGACGCTGATGCTCGTGCGGACCCGATAGACCTTCGAGGTCTTCGCCTCGTCAATCTCGATTGAGCGAATGGTGCCGGCACTCTCTTCGGTGCCAGAGGGAGCAGGAGAGGAAGCGGCAGGTTGAGCGGCTGGTGCGGCAAGGAGGACGGCGGCGAGGAGGAGGGGAAGGGCAGTCATTGGCGGGCCGGGGACGTGGGAATGGAGGGGAGGGGCGCTGTGGAGGTGACGGGGGTCTTCCGCGGGGCGACGAGCTCGTGCTCGAAGTATTGGACGAGGAGCCCGTTAAGAGTGGCCTGCGTTCGTGGGACGACTAGCAGAGTCGCGCGAATGGTGACGTCTTGGACGGCAACGGGCGCCGTGAAGACCTCAGCACGATAGAGCTCGAGCTTTCCGAAGACCTGGACGAGGTAGCGGATGGGCCGGCCCGTCGAATCCTTTTCAGCTTTGATGGTGGTGAGCTGCGGCTCCAGCGTCAGCTGGGAGCGGACGTTGGCCTTATCGAAGGCAGCGAGGACCTGGTCCTCCTGGACCTTGGCGCGGTAGGCCTTCGCGAAGTCGGCGGTCATGAGCGCGAGTGCGCGTCCGACGTCGCGAGAGACACTCCCGCTGGAGAGCTCGAGGAGGTTCTGAGAGACAAGCCGGGTGACAGCCTCGGCCTCTTCAGGGCCGGGGGCGTTGACCGTGGTGATGTTGTTGAGGAGCTGTGCGTCACCGAGGCCATCGATGCGGACGGCCATGAGCGGACGCGTCGCCAGAAGGAAGACGGCGAACACCAGGAGGAAGTGCACAACCCAGTGGAGCCAGTTGTTGCGGCGGAGGTGGCCGTTCTGTTTGGCGAGGTCCTGCCAAAGCTCATACTGGTCGGATTTGGTGAATGAGGGCATGGCTTAGACATCCCCCCCTCTCCGGCTTTCGGACTTCCGTTGCGGACTGTCCCCGGAGTGGTGGTCGTCGTCGCCTCCCCCCTTGCCCTTGTGGCTCGAACCCGTGCGGCTGCCGAAGTAGCCGCCGAGTGCTGCGCCAAGGACCTGGGGGGAAAGGACGCTGTTGGGGGCTGATGCGAAGGCGGCGCCGGCGCCCATGCCGAAGAGGCGGCCGGCGAGTGCTGGCACGACGACGGGAAGCGTCGCGAGGACAGCGAGCTGGCTGAAGATGTCGAGGAACTCGATGCTGAGGACTGGCAACTCAGCGGCGCGCCGCAAGTAGTAGATGAGCCGGCCCTCGATGGTGCGGAAGATGACCGCCTGGATGACGGTCCAGCTCGAGAGCTCGACGAGGAGAAGAATCCACGTCCGAATCCCAGGTATGCCGAACGAGGTGAGGGCGATGAGCAGGGGGCCCAACGCGAAGATGACGTTGAACCCGATGACCTGGAACGTCTGTGTGTTCCAGTAGCCGAGCAGCGCGATGATGAAGGAGGCCAGCGAGCCGAAGATGACCAGGCCCTCCTTCGCGCTCGAGACCACGGAGAGTGCGTTGAAGCTGTAGTCCTGATACCGCCGAACCGCGACCATCATCAGATTACTGAGGCCCCCCAGCGCGCTGTGGGGATAGACCTCTGCTGCGGTGGCCTGGAAGAACCACCAGATGCCGTTGGCGATTGCCGTGTATGCGAGCATCGCGCCGATGCAGAGGAAGAGACGGACGACGATTTCGCCCCTCTTGCTCTTCTCGCCAGTGAGAGCATTCGTCATCGCGTCGAGAGCCAGCGAGGACGTGAAGCCAACGCCAATCATCGTCCAGCCGGCGGCGTAGAAGTAGGTGGTGGGGCCACCGAGGACGGAGTTGAAGACAGTGAGGCTGGGTGCGGTCATGAAGTAGGCCTCACTGGAGGGGTGCCACGGGAGCCTTGGGGAGTTCGGTAGGTGCGAATCCCCTTTCAAAGCTCGCGCCAAGGTTGTTCCAAAGCGCGTCGTATTCGGCACGCGCACGGGCAGCGGATGCAGCCTCCTCCTGGCGGCGGAGCTGCTCGAGAGCGAGCTGCTCCCCCGCCGTGTCGTTGAGGCGAGTGAGCTCGACGGCGGATTGGGCTGAGCTCTTGGCTGTCAGTTGCTCGGCCTTCCCGACACTCGGAGCAGGGGCGCCGTTGCAGCCCATCGCTTCGCAGAGGACGTCGAGGGCCTGGGCTTCGGCTTCCCGGCTCTGGGCGCGCTGCTGGAGGTAGGAGCGGAGGAGCGTCGGGTCTGCCCGGGCCATGTCACTGGCGAAGAGGCCCTCGGCCACTGTGGACGGTGTCGGGGCCGTGAGGAGGCTCTTGCGGGCCGCTGGGGCCGCGAGAGCGGCCTGGAGGGTCTTGGACAGGTCCAGGGCGGCAGAAGCGTCGTACGGCCGTTCTGGGGCCATCTGGTGGGCTTCCAGGGCGCGCGCAGAGTCCTGGTAGGTATCCCACCGTGCGCGAAGGCGTGAGAAGTCGCCCCCACCGAGGCCGTTCGAGCGAACATCCGAGAGGAAAGACCGGGTCTGAGGGGTGAGACCCTCAATCTCGCTGCGGAAGTAGGCGCCGCCCTCCGCGAGGAACTGGTCAGGGTCGAACGAGGCGAACTGGTTCACGCCGTCGTAGACGTCGCGCATCAGCCCCAGGCTCTCTCGGCCAGAGGACACCATCTGCTCGAGCTGGGTGAGCTGGCTCGCCAGGGTGGCGGCTTGGGCCGCCTCCTGGGCCAGGCCCGCGTTCGTCAAGAACTCGAGGAGCGGATTTGAAGTCACCATCTGTGCGTGAGACAGGCTGGGGAGGACGAGGAGGAGGAGGGCGAATCGCTTATGCGGCATGAGGCACCTTCGAGGAGGAGCCGACAGGGCCTGCGGAAGCCCCGTTCGGATAGGTTGCGACGAGATGACGGACGGTTGCCAGACGGTCCCCCCCGAACTGGGGGAGGAGCTTTCGCTCGAGCTCCTTGTCGAGGGCGTCTGTGGTGTTGACCCAGTAGTCCCAGGGCGACGGGGAGTAGCGGACGACGGCCGACTGGGAATCGGTCTTCATCAGGACTTCTGAGTAGTAGCCCTTCTTCGTGTGAAGGCCTTTGAAGAGGTCGAGCTCCACCTCGTTCAGGTTCAGCATGTCAGCGACGGTTTTGTGGCCGTCCTTGTGGCGAAGCAGGAATGTCCGGATGGTGTTGCTGAGGACCGCCTTTGAGGCAGGACTGTTGAGGAAGTCCTCGAGCTTCTGAGTGATGGAGACGACGCCAGCGCGGAGCTTTCGCGCGGTTCGGTAGAGCTCCTCTTGAATCTCAGCGGCCGTCGGGTGCCGAGTGACTTTCCAAGTCTCGTCGTAGATGACGAATGCGAGCTCTGTGCGGTCCTTCTTTCCAATCATGTTCCAGACGTAAGAGCTGACGACGTAGAGCATGGCCGTCGCGACGTCGCCGAGGTTCTCGAGCCCCTTGAGGTCGAACACGGTGAACGAGCTCCCGAGCTTCACCTTCGTCTGCTGGTTGAGAAGCTTGCCGGCCGGGCCAGCCAAGAAGGCGCGGAGCGTCTTCGCGAAGCTGCGTGAGAGAAGTTCGTCGGCCGCGTCTTCACCGCTGTAGTGATGACTCAAGGTGTCGGCCAAGTCCGAGAAAAGTGGCGGGCGGGCGCGGCCGAGTCGCGCATACGTCATGACGATGGCATCGCGGAGGATGCGGTCGCCGACGCGTGTCCGGGTGGTGACGCCGGGGTCGTAGCAAGCGAGAACAGCGAGATTCAGAAGGAAGTTGAACTTGCCTTCATTCGGAGCGGCAGAGGGGCGCCCATCGTCGGTGACGAAGAGGTCCTCGTGGGCGAGGAACGGGTTGATGGCGTTCTTCCCGTCGAGCGACAGGTCGACAAAGTCGCCTCCGACGAGCTGGCAAATGCGGTAGTAGGAGCCGTCTTCGCCACCTCCAACGTCGATGACGACGACGGGGCTGCCCTGGCCGAGCATTGCGGACGTGAGCTGCGAGAGAATGAAGAAGCTCTTGCCGGAGCCCGTTCTCCCGAACACGGAGAAGTTCCAGGCGTCTGCTCGCGGGTCTCGCAGGTCGATGGAGAGCGGTTCGTTGTTGCGCGTCGCCGCGAGCCAGACGGGCTTCTGGTCTCCCTGCCATGCGTCATATACGGGCAGCATGTGGGCCACGTTGTCAGTGAGCACCGTCCTCGGATTGGGTGCGAGGTGAGCGGCACCAGGCAGCATGCTTGTCCAGGCACGGAGTTGGACCATGCGAGGTGTCACGACTGGCGTATGGAAGTCTCCGAAGACGGACACCGCCTGCGTCGTCCGCTGCTCGAGCTCCCAGACGTCGCGCGCGCCGAACAAGATCTGCACCGAGAGATTGAAGACTCGTTGGTCCCGAGACTCCATGTGACGCAGCGCCTTCTCGAGCTCCGCGGCTTGCTCGTCCGCCTTGATGTTCACCGCGCTCTGGGCTGCCCACGACTGGGCTCGCTTTCGGCGCCGGTCGACCTCCTCGAATTTCGCTTCGGAGTCGGGGATTGAGATTCCGACGGAGAGCCAGTGGTCGAAGGAGAGGCGGTTGGCCTGGCGGAGCATGGCCGCCTCGGTCGTCTTCGGCAGGGCCTTCAACGAGAGGACGCGGTGAGGGGCGAGTGGCTCTCCGAGAAAAAGAGTGTCCATGTTCTGGCTCGCGCCGGACTGGACGAGTTGCTCTCTGAGGCTGAGGCTGCGGTAGAGCAGCCGTTCGGCGTCCGGCAGTTCTCTCGGAGGACGCGCATCGGTCAACGTGGGAACCCGTCGGTGCGTCCCCGGGTTGACCATCTTGAAGATGGTCTCGACGAGCTGCTCGTCGGTGAGCGGCTCGATGACAATGCCGCACGATGCGAGAGAGCGAGCGAGCAGCGCTGCACGTTGGCGGAGCTGGTCAAACGTCTCGTCATGGAGAGCACGGGTGATGTCGTCCTTGCGCCCGCGCTTCGAGACGAAGTCGATGAGGCGTGAGACGAAGTCCTTCTTTCCATCTCGCTGGGCCAGCGCCTTCGGCCAGGAGAGAAAGAAGAAGGTGTCGAAGGTTCTAAGTCCGAGTGATTGCAGGTGGAGGCCGTTGTGGGCCCTCTGCTCCCTCAAGATGGGATTCGAGGATTTGAATGCCTCTCGGTATTCACGGAAGAGGCGGTCGTCGACAGGACGGCTCTGCCGGAGAATCTGGAGCTGGAAGCCGTGCGGAATCGCGTTGAGCACAGTCCTGAACTTGTCGGCGAGCACGTTCACCACATCATCAGTCTCGGTGATGATGGAGAGTGTGCTCATTCGGTAGGACAAGACGACTGTGCCGTCGGTGAGGACCAGGCCCCCATCCCCTACCCACCAGTACGGCAGGACATGGGCCAAGGGCACTTCCTTGAACGTCGGTGGGAGGGGCATGGGTGGCTCTGAGTCAGTTCAAAGATGAAGGCGGATAGGGCCGGATTTGACGGTCTGCCGCGTGCTGTGAGTAGTGCTTGGGGGCGACGAGGTAGAAGATGAGCGTCATTGGCGGCTCTTCCATCGTGATGCGCAGAAGCCACGTCGCAGCCACAGACGCTGCGAAGACAGCGGCCGAGTAGAGCGCATGGAAGTCGAACGCGAGGCTCGCGAAGGTGGAGAGGATGAGCAGCCCAATCGGGAGGCTCATGTCCTCCGCGCCGAAGCGCGAGAAGCGCGAGGCCGCGTCGAGCTGTCGGAAGACGTAGGCTCGCTCGAGCATTTCACTTCGCCCAACTGATAATCATTGCGAGGAGACCAGCGGCGCCAGCGCAGCCTGCGGCGCCGATGCCAGAGTTGATGA
The DNA here is from genome assembly GCF_038561935.1 of Myxococcus stipitatus. The sequence goes on from NZ_CP102771.1 coordinate 26,863, forward strand.
TTTGCTCTCTCGCGTCGGAGTCTCCGTTCGACATCTTGATGAAACCGCGGACCATGCCGACGCCGCACCACATGGCACCCGCCGCAGCAATCCACGGGAGGATTTTCGCACTGATGATTTTGTCGGCCGAAGCGATTCCCTGCGCGAAAGCAGAGGCGGGGAGGAGAGCAGCGAGGACCGCGAGGGAGAGGGACGAGAAGCGGGTAGTCATGGTGTGTCCTTCGGTTGGTGTTGCGTTGTGGTGGGCCTGCGAATGCGATGCGCCCAGAGGTCGGGGAAGAGTGAGTCAGGGGCGAGGAACTTCGGCCCGTAGCGCTTGGTGAGTGCGCGCCTCCACTCGAGGAGGCGGTTGCTCACGGCTTGGAGGCGCCCTGTTGTCGAGTTCCACCGTGACTCGGAGTCCCGGAGGAACACCCCGTCACCAGCGAAGCCAGGCGGCGGCAGCTCGTCGAGCTGCGCAGGTGTCTTGCTGGGGCGTTTCAGTGCCCGCCCCCCGCGGCGAGCTACTTGTCGGCGCGGGTCGTCGACAACGAGGAGGAGGAGCTCCTCAGGGAGCTGTTTCGGCGAGAGGCGGTAGGCGAAGTCGAAGGACAGCACCTTCGGGACGAAGATGCTGAGGCGGTTGAGTTCCTGTTCGGCCCGTTCAATGGCATCGGCTGAGGCGCCGGGCTGAGAGCGCAGCCGCGCAATCTCCTTGCGGAGCTGGAGAGCAGCCCATGTCTCAACGACCTTGAGAGCTCGCGTGTGATGAGCCGAATCAAGGAGGAGAGGCCCCGCCACCTCCCATCCAGCAGCACGAAAGTTCGCCCAGCAGTCGTTGCGAAGGATGAGGTAGTCGAGGACGTGTTGAGCCGGGCGCGCGAGGAGCGTGGTGTTCGGACTCTCTCCGAGCAGGCCCAGAGAACGGTGAGTGAGCTGGTAGAAGTGCGCGCCTGCACTCCCCTTCGGGGGTTGGTAGAGGTCCGCCTTGAGATACCCCTCCGACACGAGCTGTCGGAGCCGAGCGCGGGCGTTGCGCTCGCTCTTGTCGCGCCACGGGCGATGAAGCCACCGGGCCTGCTCGGCGGTGAGAACGCGGAGGAGAAAGAGTCGCTCGAAGAGCCCGCGGTACTTCTCCGCGGCGAACTGCTTGCCGCGTCGGCGCCGGAGTTGTGCGTGGTCGAGCTGAGGGTCGGAGGGCGAGTTCATGGCAGGGCCTAGACGTGGAGAGCTGGTGCGCCGGTGAGGCGCTCAACGCGGGCTGCGGTGGAGTGGTTGGGAACAGCCCAGATGGTGCGGCCCGTCGTCCAGGCCGCTGCCTTCTCGGCAATCATCTTGTCGCTGTACTTGGCCGAGACGTACTCGACGCGAACTTCCTCACGCGTCCCATCGGGTCGCTCCACGATGAGGAGCGCGTCGGGGTACTTCCCCAGGGCCTCGCTCGTTTTCGCGTCGTAGAAGCGCTTCCCAGCGAAACTCTCGCGGACGAGCTCTGACTCCATCTTGAACTCGACGACGCGACCCTCGCCCGACCAGAAGATGTCCTTTTCGACTTGGACAATCGCGTCGAGTGTCTTGAGGTGGTGGGTTACGAAGTTCGTGCGGAGGTTGGGTGGGAGCGGCAGGCTCCATTCCCAGCTTGTTCGCGGCGTCAGGCAGTAGGCGCGGGTGAAGTAGTGCGAGCCGAGATGCTTGACGGGGTCTCCAGAGGTCGAGGCCTTCAGGCCGTCGAGGACGACTGGACGAGCGTTGAGGAACCCCTTCAGGCAGAGTCTCTTGAGGAAGGCCTCGGCCCGTGGTCGCGCATCGAGAAGGGTCTCGTGCTCCTCGCGGAAGAATCGGTCGACGAGCCGGTCGAGGTCGACCATGCCGGCCTTTGCGACGAAGTGGATGATTTGCTTCTTCTTCCCTTCGGGGAAGTCGTGCGAGGCGTCGGACATAGGTGCTCAGGCGAGGAGGGCTTCGTGGCCAGGCACGAGCTGGACCACGACGGGAGGGCGGACGATGGCGCCGTCGAAGACCTGAACGACGGCATGAAACTTGGGCAGGCGGGTCAGCTCGTCTGGCGAGAAGCGGGGTTCGTCGACTTCGGATTCCGAGTAGCTGACCGAACGAGACTCGCCGCCAGCCTTTGCGATGACGGTCTCCGAGAGGACGCCGTGTGAAACACCGGCGTAGCCAGCCGACTCCGAGCGGCTCCGCCGCACCACCTTGTGTGTGCCGAATACCTTGGAGAAGGTCTCGCACGACAAGGGGTCATTGATCCCCAAGATGATCGGCGTTCTGAAATTGCCGACCATGGTGGCTCGATACTGGAGGGGCACCTGGTCGATGCTCTGGTGAGCCGCGAGGGTGCAGCAGCGAGCTTCACGGCTCACAGCCGTGAACTCCGCGAGGCCGGGGTTCATGTATGCCCAGACCTCGTCGGCGAAACACATCACCAGCCGCCGCGTGTTCCCTCCGGTCTCCTTGAAGCGCGTGGTGGTCCGCGCGAGCATCTGGAGTTGAAAGTCCATCAACATGAAGATGCCGAGGGCCCGAGCAACAGGGCCCCACTCGTCGACGTTCATCGAGTAGACGACGATTTTCCCGTCGTTCGGGAGTGACCTCCATCCAGGAAAATTTGAGTCGCTCCGGCAGAAGGTCGGAGCCAGCTCCGGCGTGACGAACTGAGACAAGTCGGCCCGGAAACCCTTCGTGAGCATCATCTGCTCGCTGGGGTCTTCCTGCTTCCACTGCGTCTCGAACCACCGCCAGCTCAGCGATGCTTTCGGCTTCGCGGCCTCCAAGAACTTCGACTGGCAGGCCGGGTCGGTTGTGAAGTCGTAGAGGTCGCGGAGGGTGGCCTTTCCCGGTCCGAGGACATCCTGGAGGACGGCCATCGCGTGGTTCGCGAACTCCAACTGCATCTTTCGGTAGTACGAATTGCTCTGCTGGGAGGTCATGACCTCCAGAGCCGCAACAAGCTTCTGCGCGACCTGCTGCGGCGTTCCGTTCGAGAGCGGGTTGATGCTCCACTCTCCTCCGGGGGTTATGACCATGACGTCGGCGGAACGCCCAAGGGCCTTCGCCCGTTCGAGGACATAGGCCGCGTTGTTCCCCTTGTAGTCGAGCAGGAAGATGCCCACGCGCATGTCGCGTGTGCTGACCTTCTCTCCCGCATACTCGACGACGCGGTCGCCAGCCCATTTATAGAGCGCCTGCTCCAACATCGGCTTGATGACGGTGAAGGTCTTTCCCGAGCCGATTCCTCCCAGGCAGTAGGCATTTGCGAAGAGGCCATATTCCGGGAGGACGAACCAGCGGCGGTCTCCACCACCATGAAGAGGACCGCGCTTCCAATCTTCGGATTGCCAGCCGAGAAGGAAGTCGTTGGTGTCCTGGAGCACCGAGGCAGCTTCACGCCACGAGGGCGGTGCCGCGACGATGAATCTCCGAGGACGGAAGCAGAGAACCCATGCAGAGACCGCCAGCGGCATCCCAAGAGCGCAGGACCAGGCGCCGATGGAGTCGCTGGCCGCAAGGGTCAGTAGACCTGTCGGATGGAGGCAGAGGACCGCTGCTCCGAGAGTGACGAGAAGGCCAGCGCCATAGACGAGTGAGCGACTGACCTGGACGCGGACTGCTGGAGGCTCGTAGGTGCGTCGCTGAGCTGCCGCGAAGTCGAAGCCCATCGATACAGCCACGGGCAGGCCCACAAGGGCTACAAGCCCGCCAAAGAGCCACGGGCGTGCAATCAGCCCCCGAAGAGACACGAGCTCTTCAGGGAGATGGGGGGCCGCACTGCTGATGACAGCTGCGCCCCCAACCACGACAGCAACAAGAAGGGACAGAAACGATGTGTCTCTCCCAGTCCGGACTTTCGTTTCTCCCTGCTGTGGCTGGCTCATTCCCTCATTCCCCTACCCTATTTGATGCGCGAACACGCATCACGCTGTTGTGTGTATACGCAACAGAAGAACTGGTCAACGTAGGAACCCAAAACCCAAAAAAACCAAGGTGCCAGATGGCTAGAGGGAGTCAGGTAGGGGGAAAGAGGGACACAGGGAGAAAGAGGTCGCGCAGGAACACAGTTCCGAGCGGTCTCCCAATAGCCATCTGGCACGGGGAATCGGCACCAAGCGTCCGATTTCACTGCAACTTTTTTGGGTTTTGGGTTCCCCGTCCGGAGCTGCCACGTGGGCACTCTAAACAGACGGGGTCGCCGATTGCACGCCGTCGGCGTGCCATCGGCGTAACTACTCGTAATTACGCGCCTTTCGGCGCGATTTACGTTCCTACGCTCGGCGTCGAGCGTAGGGGCTCTGGAGGGCATCGGCGGTACCGCCGCGACCCTCCAGGGCCACAGGGCGATTAGCCCAGGAGCCGCAAGAGCTCCTCTAGGCGGGTGCGCAGCGCCGCCTTCTCCGTCGCGCCGAGGGCAGCGACCTTGTCGAGCCTGACAGCGAACGTCTTTTCGTCGTCGGTCCAGGCTCGCTTAGCGCTCTTCTGCGCGTCCCCCTCCCCTTCCTGTGCGGAATCGCCAGCGGGTTTTCTCCTCCCGCGACCGCCATTCTCAGCGAACTCCTTCCTGACGTCTTCCAACTTCCTAACGCCCCATTTGCGGGAGAGGGCCTCATCGAGCACTCCGGCGAATCGGTCCTCGGCGGCCTGTCGATGCTTCTTCTGCTGAGGCGCATCCAGGCCCTTCGTCATCAGGGCATAGAGCTTCGCCAGCTCAAGCGCGACGCTCATGTCTTCGATGGTACGACGCTCCTTCACGACCTCCGCCTCCTCGCCCTCCCCCCTCATTGCCTTCTTCCCGTCTTCGTCGCGCTTGGTGACAAGGACGCCTTCCGTCATTGCCTTTCGGATTACAGACGGGATTGCGGCGAGCTGGATTCTTCGGCGAACGTACTGGATGTCTTTCGCCATTCGCGTTGCCAACTGCTCTGCGGTATATCCTGCCCCGTCCTGTTCAACTGGCGCGACAGCCTTTGCAATCTGGTCCGCCTCGTCAAGCGCGCGAAGATTCTCACGCATGACATTCTCGATGAGGCCGTCGACGATGAGCGCACCCCGGTCCTTTGCCTCTGCTTGAACGACTGCCGGAATGGCTGCGTACTTCGCGACAGCATCCTTGTCGCCTGGGAGTGCGGCCCAGCGCTTCGCGTGCTCACTGCCAACGGCCTCCCCGAACATTCGGATGGCGCGTGCTGCGAATTGCGCTGCCTTCTCGGCATCGCGCGTAGCTTCCCGAATCATCTTCCAGCTTCGGGTCCTCCGCTCGCCGGCAACGATATAGAACTTGCCGGTCGGCCGGCCAAGCTCTGCCGTCTCCGGACAGACGTTGATTGGCTGAAGCAGGCCGCTCGCAAGAAACGAACAGGCCTGCTCGAACAGCTTGTCGTCATCAAAGAACTTTCGAGCCTGCTCCGGGCTCGCGACGAGGTCGTCGAGACTGATGAGGCGAAGGTTCATCCCGCCGCTGGCCACAGTCGAATTCGCATCATCGAGCGTCAGTGGCCCGCCCTCGAGTCGCTTGCTCACGATGGCTTTCATCTGATTCGTTTTCTCACCCACGGCTGATAATCTCCTCCACGAGCGAACGATACTCTTCCGCTCCGCGGTTGTTGGGATTTGCCAGAAGAATGGGTCGCCCGACTCCAAAGGCATTTGCGACGGCCCGCGACTGGTGAATCATTGTGTCGAACATCTTTGCTCCAAACAGCTCTTTCATCTGCGACAGCAATTCCTTGGGGGTTGTGTCGCGCTCAACGAAGAAGGTCGGCAGCACGCCAAGGATGCTCAGTCGTGGCTGTAGCGTCGTCTTGAGTCCCTTCACGTAGTCGTGGAGCTTGAGAGTCTGCGGCACGGACCCGAGGTCCATTTTCACCGGAATCAAGATCTCCGGCGCTGCGATTACGACGTTCGCCATGATCGCCCCGAGGTGTGGGGGTGAGTCGACGAGAATGTAGTCGTAGTCATTCGGGATTCGCGAGAGCGACTCCGCGAGGCGCTTGTTGCCGGATGTTCCTGCTACGTAAAGCTCAGCCTCGAGAAAGGAAATCCTGTTCGTCGCCGGAAGGAAGTCGAGTCCCGGCAACATGCAGTTCTTGATTGGTGCGAACGTAGCACCCGACATGAAGTCGGCCGTCGTGTAGAGGCCGGTGTCGAGCTCTGCTTCCTCGGCCAAGCCGAGAGCCACGGTGGCACCCCCTGATGCATCCGCGTCGATGAGGAGAACCCTTGCGCCCTTCATCGCCAAGCCCACTGCCACGTTGCTGGCCGACGTCGACTTCGCTACCCCGCCTCGGTTGTTGACGAAACTGATCTGCCGCGTCCTCTTCGCCACATGAGCCCCTTCCCCTCGAGAGCACGCATTCGCTGGGCGTGTCCGCACTGGGGTGCTTCCGTGGCTTATACGAGCGGCCGACTCTAGGGGTCAAGCGCGGTTGCGTTAACACGCAACAACGTCGCTGACGAACGTGGGTCGGCATCGGCAGAAGAAGCGAGTGCGCCAAGCAAGTCCGCACAGGCTGCCTCACGTGCCGTTCCACGCGTCGAGGCTTCGACCGGGTCGGCACGGCACGGCGAGCGAGCATGCTCGCAAACAGGCCGTGCCGGAGGGCATCCGGGAGGGAGAGCGACTAACGGCGAAGCAGGAGCGAAATCGCCGCAACGCGCTTCGCGCGCTCGTCGAGGTCGTCAGCAGCTCGGCTGTTTCCCTCGGCAGTCGCCTGGAGCGACTTGGAGAGCCGTGCGACGACATCGTCGAGGCGGAAGGCTTGGACGGCCTCTCGTGGCGCGGTGTCGTGGAGAGAAGCTGTCCACGTGCCGGGCATGCTTGGGTCGTCGGGCTGCCAGCTGCCCGCGTACTCGACGGCGACGAGCTCGCCGTCGGTGAGGCAGTAGAGGGCTTTGCCGAGGTAGGTGCCCGCGGCAGCTCTGCGAGGAGTGGCGTCGCCTGCCAGAAGGCAGCAACTGCGACTCTCGAAGGTGTTGGCTGAGGACACCTGGAGCCGTCCGCTGATGGCGGTGAGGGCAGGGCCCGCGAGCTCCTGGAGGAGAGTAGCGAGGAGGGCGGCTTCGGCCTGCTTCGCCTCGGTGTAGGCCGCCTGCTTCCGCGAGGCGGCGGCCGTGACGAGCTTCGCGACGCGCGAGACGGCGTCGCGCACTTCATCCGTTGAGGGGTGCGTCATGGTGTCTCCTTCTTTCCCTTCTCCTCGAGGAGGTCGTTCACGAGATTCGAAAGAAAGTCATGGGCCGTCTGGCCCGTCGCCTTGACGAGCTTCTCGAACGCGTTGAGCTTCGTCTTGGTCTCGAAGGAGATTCCATATTTCTGGAGGCGCGGGCGGGCGCCTGGCTCGCGCTTCCGGTGGGGCTTGAGGGGCTTGAGCTCCTGCCCCTTGAGCTCCTGGCGACGATGACTTCCGCAGAGGTCTCCTGAGACAGCGGGCATGTCGCAGCGGCGGGCCGGGTGGCGTCCCGGCCCGGCGCACTGAATTGGATTGTCCGTCATATGAGACGGAATCCTACGCGCCGGACTCCTTAATTGCAAGTTTTACCACGCAATCACGGAGAGCGGCGATGCGATTGCCGACACCAACGACGCGGTCAATCGGCGAGCGAATGGTCCACCTTGGCAGGAGGTGCCAATCGAGCTGGTAGTCCTCGCCTCCGAGGAAGAGGCATTCGACGGCGTGGGAGTGGAAGCGGTGGCGGAGGAGTGTTGTGCAACGTGTCCTCCAAGCAACCCGCTCTGGCTTGCGCATGTCCGCGAAGGAGTAGTCGTAGGGCTCGAGCACCTGGTGCGGCTCGACGATGTGATGGCGAGCGGAGAGAATGACGAGCTCGTCGGCGAAGGCGGCGGCGACGTCGAATGCGGCGCGAAAGAATGGGCCCGTGTAGAGGGTGTGTGCTCGAGAGGCCCTGGTGCGCTTGGACTTGGAGCAGGAAAGGAGCGCGAGGCGAACGGGGCGACCGAGCCGCGAGAGGCGGGCTGCGCGCGCCGTGCTCGCGGAAGGGAGCTCGAGGCTTCCATCCGAGAGGATGGTGTCGGAAACCTGGGCAGGGGCCCGGCAGCGGAAGCAGCGCGTGGGGCGCGCTGGCGAACAGCAGGGGAGGGACGACATGGCGGAAGAGGCGGGGAGCCACGAGGGCTCCCCGCGGAGTGGACTCAGGCCGCGAGGTCGGCGAGCTGCTCGGCGGTGTCGGCCGGCATCAGCGCCGCGAGAATCGTCCGGGCTGCCTTGGTGATGCGGTCCCCTGTGCGCTCGACGGCCTTGACGGGGTCGTCGGCGTGGGAGGCCCATCCAGCGACGTAGGGGAAACTATAGCTCCCGGTGTCGAGGTTGAGGGCATGGCAGACGAGGAAGGCGGTTGACTCTGCTTCAACCTCGCACTCAGCCCGTGCGTGGTGGTCGCCGGCGCCGTGCAAGAGCGCATGGGCGAGTTCGTGCACGAGGGTGCGGAAGATGGCCGGCCGAGCCCGCGGAGAGGACGGAGAGCCCGTCAGGACAACGATTTCGCGAGAGCTGGGCATGTACCAGCCATTCGCGGACTCCCCAGGCAGCGTCTCCCGGATGGTTATGGCGGCGACAGGAGCTCCGGGAAGAGCGAGTGCGATGGAGCGAAGCGTCTCCACGGCTTGGGGGAATGCTTCGTCGCCGCTGACGTCGGGGGCAGGGGGGATTGCGAGCTCGAGCCCGTCGGTCTGCGACAGGGCGAAGACAGCGAGGGCGCGAAAGCCGGTGATGCGGGGGGCGTCCCCGGTGTCGTCGCTGGTCTCTTCCTCGGCCGAGGAGGAACGACGAGCGAAGGAAGGCTGTCGGATGAGCAGGGCCTTCTCGCCCCTCTTGACGCTCCTGCCGAGCTCCTTCCAGCCCTGGAAGGTTGCGGCGTAAGAGCATCCCGGATTCTGCCGGAGAAGCAGGACCTGGTTGCTGAAGGAATAGCGGGAGATGGAGAGCGGGCCGAAGTGGGCCAGTTGCCGGAGCAGGTTCGCCCAGTCCTCGCCAGTGACGAGGGCCTTGATGCCCTCGGTGAGCGCCGCGCGGGCCGCGTCCAGTTTCGACTCGCGCTCAGCAGCCCAGGCTTCACGGTCAAACGTCTTCGAGTGCTTCTTCATGTTGTCGGGTCGTTGCCAGCTCAGCGCTGGCGGTGTCCGTCGGAGTCAGCCCCCTGCGGAGTCGGTGCCATTGGCACCGGCGGAGTAGGTTTTACGCCGACCAACGCTCACTTGCAAGCCTAAAGATGCAAATTCACTCAAAGAAGCACAGCGTTTCGGACGGGCTTTGCAGTCGCGGGGAGTGGCCAGAAGGGCACTCCTCCGGAGGAGGAGTGGACGGTGGCTCGAGGCCGGACCGTGCTCGACGCGGTCAAGGGCGCTCGCAGAGCGCCGCGGAGCGGGCCGGAGGCCCCTTGACGGTGGCGAGCCGTGTCTGGCCCGTCGTGCGTCGTCGTGGGGCTTCTAACGGGGTCTGGGGGACGTCTCCCCCAGTGGTGGGCGCGGGAGGCGAGCCTCCCGCATTGCAGGAGAGGAGGCGCCCAGGGCCACTGGACGGTGACTGGTGGAGCAGCACGTGGTGCTGCGCGAGGAGTGCTGGCGTGCCGATGGACACGCCCGACACGAGGAAGCGGCCTTGCCAGGGTGGCGAGCTGCTCGAGCTCGCGGGCGACCTACGCTTCGCGAGGGAAGCCCGGCACCGCCCTGGCACAGGCCCCACCCGGACACCGCCTCTGGCTCTGGGGGCCTTTCAATCCCGGCCTTGGACGGGCCAGGGGGCGGGGGGAAGGATTCCCCGCGGCGAGGGCCTGGGAGCGCGGCTCCCGTTGAACCTGGAGGCGCCCAGGGCCACTGGACGGTGACTGGTGGAGCAGCACCAGGTGCTGCGCGAGGAGTGCTGGCGTGCCGATGGACACGCCCGACACGACGAAGCGGCCTTGCCGGGGTGGCGAGCTGCTCGAGCTCGCGGGCGACCTACGCTTCGCGAGGGAAGCCCGGCACCGCACTGGCACAGGCCCCACCCGGACACCGCCTGGCTCTGGGGGCCTTCCACTACGGAGCCTCCTCGATTTGGAAGGAGGCGGAGGGGAGTGATTCTGCCGTGAAGCCGTTTGCAGCATCGCTTGGCTCAGGCGTCAAAGCGATAAAGTGACAAGTCGGCTTGTGAATAAGCTGTCCCGGACGTGCGGAGCTCGGACAGGCGGTAGTCGCCAGTGAGGCCCAGTTCTGCGATGTGCTCGGACACCACAATCAGCGTTGGGGCGTTGGCAATCCGGAATATGTCCAGCTCCGGGAGTTGCTCCGGGTCCAGCCAGTAATCCCCGGGGAGGCGCCAGTCCTCCCGCCCGCAGACACGACACGCTGGCGGAGTTGGGCCGATGCAGTCGACGGCCAATCCACCCGCGAGCGATAGGTGGAGCTCGGCCACCGGCGCTTGGCGCCCGTGCAGGACCGGCCACACGGGCGTGATGCCACGCAGGCCCTCGAGCAGCGCGAGGGCATCGGGGCGGGCCCAGGCCGTCCACGGGTCAGTCAGCGTGAGCTGGCCCCACTCGCCGCGTGCGCGCCCGACCAGGGGGCCGAACGATGTGCCTGGTGGTAGTTGCGTCCCTGGTGGGCAGCGGGTCCGGACCAGCTCCGCGAGCCGGGCGTAGTCGGCGTAGGGCGCTGCGCGCGCGTCCTCGAGCTCGTGGGCTGCCTCCAGGCCGGTCAAGTCGACGGCCGGATAGTCGACGCTTCCCGCCCATGTCTCGTGGCACCCCGGGCAATCCTCGACCCCTGGGAGAGACCATTGACGTGCCCCCTCGATGGTGCCGGTCCAAGTCGCGGTGTCGCTCGGCTGGATCTCGTAGTAGCGCATCGGAGTCCTCAGTCACGGGGCGTCGGCTGACGCATGGGGTGGGAGCGGGGGCAGGTCGAACTGCTGCCAGTAGGTCATGGGGATGCCCCACATCTTGTATTTGGCCATGAGGTAGCTCGCGTGGTCGTAGTGGGCCTGTCGCGTGGCCTGCCCCTTGGTCCGGCGCCGAAACTCTAGCCACTCGGTATTCCACGGCCCGCCGCCGGCGAGTTTGTGCAGCTCCTGATGTGCCGCTGCATCCATAAGCAGCGTCCACTCGTGGACGTTGATGCCGCGCCCCCGAAAGTAGTCCGCAAACGCCTGCGGGAAAATGTGGTGGCGCTCCTTGGGTCTCCGGCGCCACTCGCGATATCTGCGCTCGGCCTCTTCCTCGCTCGGTAGCGGCTCGCGGCGATACCAGTGGATTTCAAATGAGGGCTCGGGCGTGGGGTGCCACTGATACCCGCTACCCCAATTTCGCTGGGGTGCGTTGGTTGATGGTTGGCGCACGGCCGCCGGTGCTCCGCGCGCGAGCTGGACGCTGCGGAGGTCGCGCAGGCGGTATAGGCCGCACTCGGTTGCGGTGCAGGCTGGGACAAGGTCATTGGTAGTTGGCGTGGCGTGTGGCGAGCTGGCATCGCTCGGGTACTCGGCTGCGGTGGTTGCGCACGACACACACGCCAGTACGGCTACTAACAGCGCTGCTCTCATGGGTCCCCCCCGGGATGGGGGCATTGTACTCCCAGCGGTATGTGCAGTTGCTCGTCTCACGCCTTGGACGGCGGAAGTGGTTCTCCGGTGAGGACCGCGCCAAGAGTCCAGGTCCAGATGGAGCGCCAGTCGACGGCAGGAACGGCGTGTGCCGCATGTGCCGCTACAGCCTTGTCGAGAGGCCCCGGAGGGAGCTGCATGGTGAGCACGTTGACGACCCTGCCGTCGTTGGTTGGCGCCTCGACGTAGATGCGCCAGAGGCGGAGGGGTGACGTCTCCTCGACGATGAGGACGCCAGCGATGGGCCACCGGTGGCCCTCGGGGTCGGAGAGGAGGAGTCCTGCTTCGGCAGGCACGTCCAGGTGGAGGGCTGGGGGGTGCAGCCGGAGGTCCGCCACGGCGTAGCCGTGGAGTTCTGTTGTGCTGAGGGTGGCGGCGATGTGAGGCGGGATGCTGCGGCTGTGGCGGCCGGTGGCTTCCCAGCGGAGGCGGAGCCACAAGAGGGTGGCCTCTTGCCTGACGAGGGCCTCGAGGTTCCCGGGGAGGAACTTGGAGGCGATGTAGAGAGCCTCTTGATAGGGCTCTGCTTCGAGGGCGTCAGCGAGCCCGCGGTGGGGCCTTGCACGGCAAGCATCCTCGATAGCGCAGAGTGGGAAGGCGAGGAGGAGTTCGGCGGCCTCGCGCTCGCCGACCTTGCGGCTGGTGAGGTGCTTGTCGAGGGCGGAGAAGGCTTCCACCGGGCCGCCGTGGGCCCAGTAGTGGCGGGCCCGGGCGGGAATGACGGGGGGGGCGGTGAGGAGGTGAATCATGATGGTGTCTCCGAGTCGAGGGCGAGGAGAACCGTCGGCATTTCGTCGGCGGAGAGGCCGAGGGCTTGGACCTTCTCGGGAGTGGGAGGCCAGACGTTGTCGAAGAGCGACCTCTCGCCCGGCTTGTCCCCCTGCTGTGGGCGCCGGTCAATCCAGTAGGTGGCGCTCGTCTGCCGCTTGAGGACGTCGGTCACGAGGGCGGCGATAGAGGCGAAGCTGTCAGTCGCGGTGTGCAGCGTCGCGGCGTCCTTGAGCTTAGGAGCGGCTCGCGCGAGGACGAGCCGGAAGAAGCCCTGCACATCGGCAGCCCTGATTCGCAGGGCCCACAGGCACTGCTGTGGGGAGCCGGTGAGCGGTGGGGCAAGGAGGCGGGTGACTTCGAGATTGAGGCCGTCGGCGCAGACCGAGCAGCGGCCCTCCTCGAGCTGGTCCGCGAGGACCTGCTCGGCCTGGCTCTGGCGCTCGCGAGCTGTGGCGCGAGCGGCTGAGACCCCGAACTGGGCTTCAAGTGCGCGGAGCGTTTCGGGCGCGGAGTGCTCGATGTCGTTGCCAAGGATTTGAACGGCGAGGGCGGCACCAGGTGCCGACTGCTGGACCTGGAAGTAGGTCCGGTGTTGCTTGGTCGCGCGGAACTGAGAGGAGGCGCAATAAAACCCCTCGGTATTGATGAGGGCTGTCGCTGAGCCGTTTCCAGCCCGGTTGACGGCGGAGCGGTCGAGCGGGAGGAAGGCGTAGTCGAAGGAGGTGGCGTTGGGGGTCATGCGCGCGACCCACCCAGGGCCCGCCTTGCGGCCAGGAGGTGCGGGTTTGACCTCGACGCGGACCAAGAGGATGTCGGGCGTCTCGTCTTCGTTGAGGGAGACTGTGCGAACGGTGTCCAGGTACATGGATGTCCTCTGGGGAGAAAATACAGCGGCGGGGAGAGGTTTAAGGAAGGGCGGGAGGCTGCTCGGTGGTGAGGAGAGCGAGTAGGGCGAGGCGGCAGATGTGGTCTCGCGCGAGAGCGCGCTGATGGCGTTGCTGGCATGAGGTGGAGCAGTAGCCACTGAGAAGCGCTTTGGCGGTTTCGAGGGCCAAGAGGGCGCGCTGGTAGGCTTTGAAGTACTTCTCAAGCCGCGCGTCGGCCTCCATGCGGTGGTGGACACTTTGAAGGGTGTCGAGCGCGTCGAGGGGAGAACCGCAGTTCTGGCAGGGAGTGTCGGCGCGTGGCGTGGGCATGGAGGCATCCGGGCGGGCCCGAGGGCAGGTGATGCCCTCGGGCGCGGGGGGCGAGTCTATGCGGCCTTCTTGGCCCTCTTCTGCGGAGCTGCTTCGACCTCGGCGCGAATCTGTTGGAGGTCTATCGCGAGCGTCTCGGCCGCTCGCTCAAGGGCAGGAGGGTGGAGTCCGACGTGTGGGCTGTGGGCCCAGCGGGCTGAGAGGACCTGGGAGAGGAGGCCGAGGGCTTGGGCGCCGGAGAGGGCGGCGACGGAGGAGGCGAGTCCGGCGAAGCACTCGCTGGACGTGCCGGTGAAGCCGCGAAGCTGGGAGACCAGTCGAGCGGTGTCGAAGGAGACCGAGCTCAAAGCCTCGGCCGCGAGGAAGCGGAGAACAGCGTCGGTGGGTCCTTCGGCGGCGGCGCGCTCCGCGACGGAGTGGAGGGCCTGGTCGACGACGGCCTTCCGGGTGCGGCGCTCCTTCTTGAGTTCTTGCTCGCGCTTCTTGGCGTCCTCGGGGGTCCACGACTGGGGAGGGGTGGCGGCCGAGGAGTCGGAGGCAGCCTCAGCGAGGCCAAGGTGTTGGATGATGGGTTGCGCGTCCTCGACGCGCACGAGCCGGACGACTTCGAGCTCGCGGTTACGGGCGATGACGATGGGGGGATGGAATGGGGCGAGGAGCTCCTCCCACGTGCGCGAAAGTTCGTCGTCCCAGCAGGTGGAGGTGAGCGAGAGGTAGGGAGAGCCTCTGGGGAGATGAGTGCCGTAGGAGAAGAGGGTGGAAGCCTCGGCGTCGTCGAGGACCTCGTGGCCCTTGGCGAGGGCCTTCTCGGCGGTCTGTGTCCAGGTCGCGTCGGCCTTGGTCATGAAGCAGCTTCGGTCCGAACACAGGTCAGTCGGGCTGGCCTCGAACAAGTGGAGGGCGTTGCCACTCCGCTTGGGGCAGGCGTTGCAACTTGGCACGCCAGCCACGAGTTTCGCGTCCGTGGTGGAGAAGGGGGCGTCCTTCAAGTTGAGCCGGTGGTGGGCATCGATGTACTCGCGAGCGGCAGCGAGTCCGATTGGGTCAACGTCCCTGGTGAGATGTGCGACGGCTGCGGCTTGGGACACCTCGTCGCGCAAGGTCGCGATGAGGACGGCGACGGAGTCGAGGATTTTTCGGGCGCGGTAGGCAGCTCGGGCAGGCTCGCCGAGGTTGATGAGCTGGAGGCGCCGCGAGATGTAGGCCGGCGTCTTCGAGGTCTTCGCGGAGATGTCGGCGAGCGTGTAGCGGTAGGCCGTCTGGAGGGAGTGGAAGCCATCGGCTTCGTCGAGGGGGTGTGGGTCGGCGCGCTGGAGGTTCTCGATGAGATTGAGTTCGAGGGCCTCGGCATCCGTGAGCGTGCGAATGGTGGCAGGGATGGTGGTGCGGCCCGCGAGGAAAGACGCGCGGAAGCGCCGGAATCCAGCGGCGACGGTGAGCTTCCCGTCATCGTGCATCCTGAGCAGGATGGGCTGCTGCACTCCGTGCGAAGCGATTGAGGCAGCGAGTTCGGCGAGCGGGGCCTCGTCGTAGACGCTGCGGGTGTTGTTCCCCTCGGAGATGTCCGAGAGGGGGACTTCGATGGCGACAACAGCGGTCGGCATTGGTGCAACTCGTAGCCAGCTCAGCGCTGGCAGTGTCGGTGGAGTCAGCCCCCACGGAGTCGGTGCCAATGGCACCGACGGAGAGAGTTGTACCGCGCAGCCGTCACTATTGCAAGATAGAAGATGCAAATTCCTCCAGGGCGCCATCGCCTTTCGGCGGGGCTTTGCAGTCTCGTGGAGAGGCCGGAAGGACACTCCTCCGGAGGAGGAGTGGACGGTGGCTCGAGGCCGGACCGTGCTCGACGCGGTCAAGGGCGCTCGCAGAGCGCCGCGGAGCGGGCCGGAGGCCCCTTGACGGTGGCGAGCCGTGTCTGGCCCGTCGTGCGTCGTCGTGGGGCTTCTAACGGGGTCTGGGGGACGTCTCCCCCAGTGGTGGGCGCGGGAGGCGAGCCTCCCGCATTCAGTGATGGGGCTTCTGAGGGCGTCTCCAGACGGCATGTCGGAGGTTGTTGCCGCATGCATCGTGGTGGTTGAACGCCTCGAGCTCAGTGTCGAAGGAGAGAGAAGGGCATCCGGTGCACCACCAGCCGCGAGGGTTGGCGTGAGGATTGGCCTCGCGTGGAGTTCGGATGGGTGGAAGCGAGGGCGGTGCGGCGTCGGGACTTGAGCGGGGAGGAAGAGAGGGCATGGGAGTGGTTGAAGCGGCGACGGCGCGGATGGCCTGCCGGAGCTCGGCGTCGTGGCGGCATTGGGCTCTGGTGCAGCGACGCTTGCCGCGCCGGCAGGGTCGGCCGCAGAAGGCACATTTGCGGTGGGCGGCCATGACATTGCGGAAGCATGGGCCCGGGCGAGGAGAGAGGCTCTCCCCCTGGGGGGGGATTGACCAGGTGGAGAGGCCCTTCAATCCCGGCTGTGGCCGGGCCAGGGGGCGGGGGGAAGGATTCCCCGCGGCGAGGGCCTGGGAGCGCGGCTCCCGTTGAATCTGGAGGCGTCCAGGGCCACTGGACGGTGACTGGAGGAGCAGCACCAGGTGCTGCGCGAGGAGTGCTGGCGTGCCGATGGACACGCCCGACACGAGGAAGCGGCATTGCCAGGGCGGCGAGCTGCTCGAGCTCGCGGGCGACCTACGCTTCGCGAGGGAAGCCCGGCACCGCACTGGCACAGGCCCCACCCGGACACCGCCTGGCTCTGGGGGCCCTCCTTCCCGGCCGTGGCCGGGCCTGGGGGCGGGGGGAAGGAATCCCCGCGGCGTGGGTCTGGGAGCGCGGCTCCCGTTGAATCTGGAGGCGTCCAGGGCCACTGGACGGTGCTGGTGGAGCAGCACGAGGTGCTGCGCGAGGAGTGCTGGCGTGCCGATGGACACGCCCGACACGACGAAGCGGCCTTGCCAGGGTGGCGAGCTGCTCGAGCTCGCGGGCGACCTACGCTTCGCGAGGGAAGCCCGGCACCGCACTGGCACAGGCCCCACCCGGACACCGCCTGGCTCTGGGGGCCCTCCTTCCCGGCCGTGGCCGGGCCTGGGGGTTGGGGGGGAAGGTTTCCCCCCAGCGAGGGTCTGGGAGCACCGCTCCCAGGTTGAGGCGTCCTAGTGGCGGTGAGTGGAGCCGTCGAGATTGAGCAAACCACCCCCGGGAAGCTTGATGGTTTCGGAGGAGGACTGCCACTCACCGGAGAGCATGGGGCCAGTCCGGCGAGCCTGGACAGCGCGCTGTCCCTGGATGATGACGGTGGCGCAGTCGTGCGCCGTCACGAGTTCGAGAGGGATGTTCGAGACGAGCGCTGCTTCGGCGAAGAGGACAAGCTCCTGATTGAGCTCTCGTTCGAGTTGCTTGAGTGAGTCGGCGGTGAGCTGGATTCGACGCATGAGTAGACCCCCGGGCCAAGTATGGCCCGAAGATGGTGGGGAGACACTCCCCCCGTGGGGGGAGTGCATGAGTGTTGCCGAGAGGAAGTCGTCTACTTCTTTTCAATCAGGAGGCGAAGGTCCTCGTCAGTGGGGGGCTTGGCAGGGACGAGGACCGAGAGCGCGAGGACCGAGGGGTGTTGAGCGAGCGCTTTCAACTTCTCCGCACACGACTCAAACAGCGCGTCGAGGTCGGGAGGAATCGGCCCGCCGAAGAGCTTCGCTCGCCACTGTGCGCGTTGGAGGTGAGTGAGAGCCTCGGTGAGGTGCGTGGGCGAGTAGAGCGGCAAGGAGTGGCGCTCATGCTCGGTCCAGAGTGAATGGGCCGTCTCCACATCATGCGGGTCGGCGTGGAACGAGCCGTTGTTCCAGTAGACGGTGGTGACGGGCTCCCAGTGGGGGGAACGCCATCCACAGATGCAGCCGGCGGAGACAGCGTTGGAGCGGATTGGAGTGGAGAAGGTTGCTGCGGTGGGGTGGTTCTCGATGAGGCGGAGGGTGACGGGGTCCTGCGTGTAGGAGAGGGGAAAGCCTTGGTGAAGCGACTTGGCGAAGAGAGAAACCCAGCTCATGGCGTCCTCGTTGCGTGAGAGGGAACCCGGTCCCCGAGGGGAGCGAGCAGAAGGTGGCGACGGGGGCAGCTAGGTGGCGAGGTCGTCTTCGTCGAGGTCGGAAGGCACGAGCGGGGTGAACTTGCTGACGCAAGGGTTCGTCGCGAGGGCGCGCAACTGAGAGGCGCAAGCCTCGAAGAGAGCGGTGACTTCCGGGGGCACGGCGGTGCCTTCGCGCTGTTGCTGGTGGAGCTGCTGGAGCTTGAGGGCTTCGCCGACGAACGATGCGGCGGCGTTGAGCGCGGCGGCGGGGTAGGCAGAGACGAGGACGTCATGCTCGGCCCACAGCGTCTGCGCCTTCACGAGGTCCTCGATGTCGTAGTGGAAGAGGCCGTCCTGCGAGAAGACGGGCGTCGAGGGAGTCCACTGCGGCGAGCGCCATCCGCAAGTGCAGCCGGCGGCGACAGTGGTGAAGGGGCCCGTGGAGAGCGGCTTGGTCGGGTTGACTTCTGAGAGCTGCTCGGTGACGGGGTCCTGCGTGTAGGAGAGGGGGAAGCCTTCGTGGTTGGAGTTGAAGATGGATGCCGAGCCCATGGGTCACCTCGTGGGAAGGGCCCCGCCCCCCGAGAGGGGCGGGGTGAAGAAGGGACGGGACTAGGCCGAGAGCTGCGCGCGAGTGGTCCAGTAGCGGCGGACGCTGGGGCTCCAGTCACTCGGCGGCGTGAGGTCGAGCTCGACGGTGAGCAGCGCGAAGGTGGTCTCGGTGTCGTCCAGCTCGGGCTGCGAGAAGGGGCGAGCGCGGCGGGCGAAGAAGGAAGAGCGCGGGAGGACGCGGCCGGGCTTGCGGTGCTGGGCAGGCGCGATGGGCTTCGCGTTCTCGGCGGCGGCGGTGTTGCTGCGGATGATGCGGAGCATTTCGGTTCTCGTTGCCAGCTCAGCGCTGGCGGTTTCAGTGGAGTCAGCCCCCACGGAGTCGGTGCCATTGGCACCGACGGAGAGAGTTGTACCTCGCAATCCTCTCGCTTGCAAGCTTAAAGATGCAAATGCTTCCCGGGTGACACTGGGTGTCGGCGGGGCTTTGCAGTCGCGGGGAGTGGCCAGAAGGGCACTCCTCCGGAGGAGGAGTGGACGGTGGCTCGAGGCCGGACCGTGCTCGGCGCGGTCAAGGGCGCTCGCAGAGCGCCGCGGAGCGGGCCGGAGGCCCCTTGACGGTGGCGAGCCGTGTCTGGCCCGTCGTGCGTCGTCGGGGGCTTCTAACGGGGTCTGGGGGACGTCTCCCCCAGTGGTGGGCGCGGGAGGCGAGCCTCCCGCATTGCAGGAGAAGGGCGTCCAGGGCCATTGGACGGTGACTGGAGGAGCAGCACCAGGTGCTGCGCGAGGAGTGCTGGCGTGCCGATGGACACGCCCGACACGACGAAGCGGCCTTGCCAGGGTGGCGAGCTGCTCGAGCTCGCGGGCGACCTACGCTTCGCGAGGGAAGCCCGGCACCGCACTGGCACAGGCCCCACCCGGACACCGCCTGGCTCTGGGGGCCCTCCTTCCCGGCCTTGGACGGGCCAGGGGGCGGGGGGAAGGATTCCCCGCGGCGAGGGCCTGGGAGCGCGGCTCCCGTTGAATCTGGAGGCGCCCAGGGCCACTGGACGGTGACTGGTGGAGCAGCACCAGGTGCTGCGCGAGGAGTGCTGGCGTGCCGATGGACACGCCCGACACGACGAAGCGGCCTTGCCAGGGTGGCGAGCTGCTCGAGCTCGCGGGCGACCTACGCTTCGCGAGGGAAGCCCGGTACCGCCCTGGCACAGGCCCCACCCGGACACCGCCTGGCTCTGGGGGCCTTCCACCACGGAGGCTGTTGGCCTCCGCGGCCGAGAGCTTCTCTCGGCCGGCCCTCCCACTCGGGGAGCGGGGTGGGGTGGGGTGCTCCCGCGAGCGTCGCAGACGCGGAGACGGGAGCGGAACCAGATGTGTCTTCTCAGTTCGTCGCGGGCTGTTGGTCGAGGTCTTCGAGCTCGAGCTCAGCATGCTCTCGATAGAGAGGGACAACGACTCTGGCCAGGAAGTCAGTGAGGAGCTTTCGAGCTGTCTCGCTGTCTCCACGTTTCAGGGCCTTCTGCGAGTCGAGGATGGCGCGGGTGAGCTGGTCGGAGCCGTCGTCGATGCGGCGGGAGATTTCGCGGAGAAGTGTTGCGCGGCCGTTGGCTGAGGCAGTGCCGTCGAGGAAGTCCTGATGAGTGAGCCCGACCTGGAGAGCAGTGCGGGAGAGGAGCTCGTCATGGAGGGAGAGGTTGAGGAGAGGCTCCTCTGCGAAGCGAGTGGCGAGGGCGTGGAGGGACGTCCAATCGTCGTCTTCGGTCATCGGCTACCTCTTCTTGCTGCGCAGCCGAGGAGGAGGAGGACAGGACTAGCAAGGTGGGAGAGGGAGGCGAGAAGGGTAGGAGGTTGTGTGTGGTGGAAAAGCGACGGTGGTCGCGAGGGATTGGCGGAGCGATGGCGTCTGGAGGGAGGGGACGAGATGAGGAGGAGCGCCATGGCGAAGAGAGAGAGGACGGCGTCTTTTGGCCCGGGAACGATGAGGCACCTGGCCGCGAGGATGCTGATGGTGGCCTGGGACAGGGCAACAGAAGAGGAGCAGGAAGAGCAGCTCCTGTGGAGGGAGGAGGACGGTGGATGGGAGGTGCGGACGAGGACGGGAAGGGTGGTGCGGAGGAGCTGCCCGATTCAGGCGGTGGTGACGCGGAGGATGCTGGAGCTGGGGAGAGAGCGGCTGACGCTGAAGGAGAGGCTGCGGTGGGGATTGACGGAGGGCGACAGCGGACAAGGGACGGCGGCGGCGCTGGCCGGGAGGATGTTGTTGTCGGCTTGGGAGATGGATTTGGAGGACACGTTAGGAGCACGGCTGCGGTGGGATGAGGGAGAGGCGGAGTGGGGGGTGGTGATGGACGCGACGCCGCCGGTGGTGCGGAGCAAGTGCCCCATCGAGGCGGTGATTGCGGAGGCGATGCGGCATCAAGAATTCAGGCGGAGGCTGGAGGAGCGCGGGACGCTGCTCGACCTGGTGATGGAGGTTGGAGGCGAGGCGGTGGAGCTGACGACAGCGAAGGAGGACTGGCCGCTGGGGAATTGAAAGGCCCTTCATTCCCGGCCGTGGCCGGGCCAGGGGGCGGGGGGAAGAATTCCCCGCGGAGAGGGTCTGGGAGCGAAGCTCCCGGCAGTGAGGGCGGGGCCCCGAAGGGCCCCGCTCTCACCGGTTATTCGTCCCTGCGGGGGAGCATGTGGACGTGGAGGGAGCCAACTTTCGTCAAGGAGAGGGCGGCAATCACTGACTCGTGGACGAGGCAGTGGAGGAGCTGGCGAAGCTCAGCAATCCGGTCGGGGTGAGCGCCGCGGTCGATGGCGGCTTTGAGCTCGGCGCGGGTGAGGGGGATGAGCTGGTCGACGGCAGCGATGAAGGGAGAGCTGTTGAGCGGCTTCGGGTCGGCTTCGGTGCTCATCTTTCGTCCTTTCGTGTGAGGGCGCTCCGTGCGCCCCCTCACCAGGGGATGGGGGGCGCATGGGGCCCCTCAAGCGCGGCGGCGTCGCCCGGGTCGGGCGCTAGCTGTTGGCGGAAGGCGTGACAGGGGGCTGTATCCCTGGCGCGACTGAACGCGCTAGCGGCCGACGCTTCTAGGGCGACGTCGCCGCGCGGCATCGAAAGGACGATGGGGCACCAGGGCCCGATGACGCATGTCGCGCGCGCGTCGCGGTCGGCTTGCGGCACGGCGGCTGCGCATGGCGGCGGCGACGACGGAGGTGCTCGGCACGGCGAGGCGAGCTCGGCAGTGCGGCCGGCATGGGAGCTGTTGGGCTGACGGGGACTGGGGGACGTTCCCCCAGTGGTGGGCACGGGAGGCAAGCCTCCCGAGATGCGTGAGAAGGGCGCCCAGGGCCACGGGACTACGGCCCCACGTGGGCACCACCTGGCTCTGGCGCATTTCCACCACGGAGGCTGTTGGCCTCCGCGGCCGAGAGCTTCTTTCGGCCGGCCCTCCCACTCGGGGAGCGGGGTGGGGTGGGGTGCTCCCGCGAGCGTCGAAGACGCGGAGACGGGAGCGGAATCAGATGCTTCTTCTTCTCTCCTTGGTTCGTCGTGCGCTGTTGGTCGAGGTCCTCGAGCTCGACGCTGCGGTTGGAGAGAGAGCCCTGAGGAGAGACGGCGGAGTCGGTGCGCGGATGAGGCGTCATCGGAAGAGCTGGCGGGAGGTTGTTGAGCCAGAAAGACGGATGAGGAGGACACGCAAGACACACCGTTGGTTTCGGGAAGGCTGCTGGCGGACTGAGAAGAGGAAGGGGAGGCGAGGGCCTGGGAGCGCGGCTCCCGTTGAAACTGGAGGCGTCCAGGGCCATTGGACGGTGCTGGTGGAGCAGCACCAGGTGCTGCGCGAGGAGTGCTGGCGTGCCGATGGACACGCCCGACACGACGAAGCGGCCTTGCGAGGGCGGCGAGCTGCTGGAGCTCGCGGGCGACCTACGCTTCGCGAGGGAAGCCCGGCACCGCCCTGGCACAGGCCCCACCCGGACACCGCCTGGCTCTGGGGGCCCTCCTTCCCGGCCTTGGACGGGCCAGGGGGCGGGGGGAAGAATTCCCCGCGGAGAGGGTCTGGGAGCGAAGCTCCCGGCAGTGAGGGCGGGGCCCCGAAGGGCCCGGCCGTCACCGCTCAGTCCGCGTCGCGCGGGCGGATGTGGATGTCGAGCTCGGCGACGCTGGGGCCAGAGAGAGCGGCGGCAACCTCCTCGAGGCGAAGGCAGTGGAGGAGTTGGCGAAGCTCAGCGATGCGGTCGGGATGGGCGCCGCGGGCTTCGGCGGCGAGGATTTGCTCGACGACGTGAGGGATGAGCTGCTCGACGGCAGCGATGAAGGGAGAGCTGTTGAGCGGCTTCGGGTCGACTTCGGTGCTCATCTTTCGTCCTTTCGTGTGAGGGCGCTCCGTGCGCCCCCTCACCAGGGGATGGGGGGCGCATGGGGCCCCTCAAGCGCGGCGGCGTCGCCCGGGTCGGGCGCTAGCTGTTGGCGGAAGGCGTGACAGGGGGCTGTATCCCTGGCGCGACTGAACGCGCTAGCGGCCGACGCTTCTAGGGCGACGTCGCCGCGCGGCATCGAAAGGACGATGGGGCACCAGGGCCCGATGACGCATGTCGCGCGCGCGTCGCGGTCGGCTTGCGGCACGGCGGCTGCGCATGGCGGCGGCGACGACGGAGGTGCTCGGCACGGCGAGGCGAGCTCGGCAGTGCGGCCGGCATGGGAGCTGTTGGGCTGACGGGGACTGGGGGACGTTCCCCCAGTGGTGGGCACGGGAGGCAAGCCTCCCGAGATGCGTGAGAAGGGCGCCCAGGGCCACGGGACTACGGCCCCACGTGGGCACCACCTGGCTCTGGCGCATTTCCACCACGGAGGCTGTTGGCCTCCGCGGCCGAGAGCTTCTTTCGGCCGGCCCTCCCACTCGGGGAGCGGGGTGGGGTGGGGTGCTCCCGCGAGCGTCGAAGACGCGGAGACGGGAGCGGAATCAGATGCTTCTTCTTCTCTCCTTGGTTCG